>JAKBAI010000055.1 GCA_021809185.1 Planctomycetota bacterium | reverse complement strand
GACGCTGGGAAGCTTTTTGGAAGGCAGTTTATCGATTGCTAAACCTCTATGAAGAGCATATAATAAATCTAAATAAGTTTAGGAGTCTATTTGCGATAGTAGATCGCTTGTTACCCTTAAGAGAAAGCCAACAGCAAGAATTTCGACGTCAATTCAATGAATTAATAAAGGAGAGAAACATGCCATTAGTTTCGAATTTTGAGAAGCTCATACTCCAAGAAGGATTTGATAAAGGGAAAATCGAAGGAAGAAACGAAGGAAGAAACGAAGGAATCCAGCAAGGATATTATGAATTTTTACAAAGATATTTAAGAATCAAATACCCAACAGAATATCAAGGATTGTTGGGGGAATTTACAAGTAAACGATTGCGATTGAATGTGGGGTTATTGGATCAAATCGAGGCAGCGAGTTCCTTGGATCAGATTCGCAAAATGCTCACAGTAGTTGCAGAAGATCTCCCTCCCACCCAACCCAACAGCGAATTGAGCTAGACTCGCATCTCAAGCGATTGAAACTCACCTTGCTGTAATTTAGCTTATTCAAAGTTAGAAGTAGATTGAGAATACTCTTGGTTTGCTTCTAACTTTTCACCTTTTCTCGAAATGAATTGATATCTATTTCCATTTGATTTAATATGTTTCCCAAGGAAATAGTTCTATTTAAACTTGAGCTATTTTAATCTTGGATATTATTAATTAAATATTAAATCCATTAAATTGAGCATTCTAAAAACGGAGAGATCTTTAAATGAAAATAAAATTAAGAGTTGATTGATTGTGAGGATAACCCGTTAGAATATAATCAGAAAGCTCTTGAGGTTTTTCAAAAGAGTTATAGAATATTTATTTATTAACGATTTGGATTGTATGACACGAAGAACCAGAGCACGTGTTGTTGTAACACAGTTACTTTATCAGCTTGACATTTCTCCCAAGGTGAGTCCAGGGCGAATAAACGAATATTTTCAGACGCAAATCAAATACCCAGAATTGATTGTTTTTGCAAAAGATTTGTATCACGGAGTTAGAACGAATCTCGAATCGATTGATAGCATGATCAGGGAAGTTTTATCGAATTGGAATCTAAATCGGCTCTCTTTAGTTGATCGCAATATCATTCGAATAGGGGTTTTTGAATTAACTCATTTCAAACAAGATCCTCCAGCTGTAATTATAAACGAAGCAGTAGAGATAGCCAAATATTTCGCGAGCACTCGATTATCATCTGCATTTGTTAATGGAATTTTAGACGCTATTTATCACCATCGTCCTTTTACAGCTCCAACGCAATTGCCAGCAGCACTGACCGAAGATGAATTGCGAAAAATTGCATTCGAACAAGAACGGTTAGTAGATAGAGATACCGAAGGGGACGAAGGAGATTCGGAGCTAACTTTACCGCTGAAAAATAAGATTCCAGGAATAACAAAAGATCATACATCGAGTAAAGAAGATCCAACAGAATCACCGCAAGATTCTACAAAAAGTCAAAAAGGGAAACGAACACATCGACTTTACCAACGGTTATTGAATGAAAAACATGTAGCGAAGGGGAAAGAGAAACTCTCTACCGCCAATAGCAAATCGGCGCAGGATAAGTTGGGTACGGAAGAGGGAACTATCGATCAAAAAGTAGTAAATCAAGGAGTCCTGATCAAAGAAAAATCATTTCCCGAAACAGAAATCGTATCTCATTTAGAATCTTCTTCCACTATTACTCAGGAATGAAAAGATCTTCATTTACCAAAGTGTGTCAGGCAATTCATGACCTGCAAAAACCGATTGTTGCAGATTTGCATCTCCATTCGACTTATAGTGATGGGGAATTAACACCAGCGGAGTTGGTTCAGCTCGCTTTGCTGAAGGGGGTAGAGGTTATCAGTATAACCGATCACGATTCGATAGAGGGTATACGAGCTTTGCAAATCGCTGGACAAATCACGGGACAAATGAATGCAGGAGTTCAGATAGTAGCGGGAGTCGAAATAAGCTGTTATTTAGAAGGGGAAAGTTATCATTTGTTGGGATATTTTTTCGATCCTGAGAATGACGAGTTGCAAAAGACTCTTATGCGATTAAGGAAAGCACGCTGGGAAAGAGGGCAAGCGATTATCGAAGCGTTGAAATCGATGAAAATCGAGTTGGTACTTCCTACACATTGGAGTGAAGAAAGAATTTCATTGGGGCGTCCCCATTTAGCTAAAATTCTTCTCGAACAAAAAGTGGTTCGATCGATCCATGAGGCATTCTCCCGTTTCTTTTTTCGCGATCCTATTAATCGAATTCCGAAAGCACAGATAACAGTCGAAGAGGCGATTGGTTTACTGAAACAGGCCAAAGGGTTATCGAGTCTAGCGCACCCCAGCAAAAGAATGATCGAGAGTCAACTGCCCCGATTAAGTCAAATGGGCCTAGATGCCGTTGAAGTTTGGTATCCTGCTACGACTGCGCGGGGGAAGGAATCGTTGTTGCAGCAGGCCAACGATTTGGGGCTAGCACTTACGGGAGGTAGTGACCTACACCAAAGGGAAAAAGCTCTGGAGACGATTGGCTCTTGCGGACTGAGTCGTAGATACCTCGATCAGCTTGGGATTCGATCGGGTTCACTATACCATTGAATTTGCAAAAAATAAACGGAAAGAGAGGTAATGTTGAGGTCGCTATTTCAAAAAATTAAGCAAGGGATAATTCGAACTCGTTCCGCTTTTGGAAGTGTTCTTGATTTGATTCGCGGGCGGGGTAGGATCGATCAAGACTTTCTCAAAGAATTAGAAAAAAGGTTGTATCTTGCGGATATAGGAGGATCGGCGGTTGCTACGATTGTGGATCGAGTCCGCCAGGCCTTTTTGAATAAAGAAATTGATGATAATGTTGTTGCATTTGTGCAAAGTGAACTGCGTGCCTTGCTGGATTCCCCAACAGAATCGATTCGCTATGCCTCGGCAGGTCCAACGATCTTATTAATCGCGGGTGTCAATGGATCGGGTAAAACGACTTCTATTGCTAAATTAGCCAACCTATTGAAAAAAGAGGGAAAAAGTGTCTTAGTTGCTGCCTGTGATACCTTCCGAGCGGCAGCAGTCGATCAATTGACGATCTGGAGTGAGCGGATCGGTTGTGAGATCGTCAAAAATCAGATGGGAGCTGATCCTGCCAGTGTTGCCCACGATGCTTGTGAAAAAGCGAAGGCACGCGGACTGGATGTCGTCATTGTCGATACAGCAGGTCGGCTACATACTCAAGCTCACCTTATGCGGGAGATCGAAAAAATTCATCGTGTCATCGGCAAACAAGTTGTCAACGCCCCGCACGAAGTATTCTTGGTTTTAGATGGAACTACAGGGCAAAATGCGGTTACTCAAGCCGAAATGTTCTCCAAAAGCGTAAAGTGTACCGGTATAATCCTGTCGAAATTGGATGGAACGGCCAAGGGGGGAGCGATTTTCATGATCAAGCAGAAAATTGGTTTGCCAGTCAAATTTATTGGTGTTGGCGAAGGAATTGACGATTTAGAGGTTTTCGATCCGGATAATTTTATCAAAGCATTGTTTGAATAATTCTATTTTATCAGTAAGAATCTGAATTGCTATCGACAAATATTAACAAATGGGCTTGAATGCAGCTTTATAATAATGAGTCGGAAGTAATAAAGAATTACAGTTGGGAGAAAAAGATAAAATGGAAAAAGTTTATCTGGTAACAGGAGGGGCCGGTTTCATCGGGTCTCATCTCGTCGATCATCTGGTTCAACTTGGTAAAAAAGTTCGAGTACTAGATAATTTATCAACCGGTTTGCAATCTAATTTAACGAATGTTCGAGATAAAATCGAATTTATTGACGGATCGATTACTGATGAAAAAGCGATTGAATACTCGATCCGGAATTGCACCCATGTTTTTCATTTAGCGGCTTTAGCCTCGGTGGCTCGAAGTGTAGAGAATCCACTCGCTACTCATGAGGCTTGTGTGACGGGGACGCTAAAATTGCTTGACCAAGCAAGAAAACAGGGGGTAAAACGGGTCGTTTATGCTGCTAGTTCCAGTGCCTATGGTGGGGCTTCCGACAATCGACTAAGCCAGCAAGAGGGTTCGGGGGCACAGATAGAAACCCAATTGCCTATGGCGATGTCTCCATACGCCGCAGCAAAATTAGCGGGGGAGTATTATTTGCAAGCATTTGCGAATACATACGGATTAGAAACGGTACGCTTACGTTTTTTCAATATTTTTGGTCCACGCCAGCGCTCGGATAGTCCCTATTCCGGCGTAATCGCCTTATTTGTGCGGCAGATGTTAGCTAATCAACAACCGATCATATTTGGTGATGGGTTGCAATCGCGAGATTTTACTTTTGTCCAGAACGCAGTGTCAGCGCTGTACTTAGCTGCCATCGTACCTGGTGTATCTGGGAAGGTCTATAATGTTGGTACTGGCCGCGGTGTCAATCTTTTGCAACTGGTGCAAAATCTTAATCAGATTCTCGGTCGCCATTTGCAACCAACGCATGAAAAAGATCGCCTTGGTGATGTTCGCTATTCGTGTGCAGATATTACCAGAATCCAGGCCGATCTTGGTTATGAGCCGATCGTGCTTTTTGACGAGGGGTTGAAGCGGACAGTGGAGTGGTGTAAAAGTACGCAAGCTGATACCGTTGTTTTACCTAAACGGAAATCGGCGTAAAGGAAACACTTTACTACGCTGGTTTGATTTTATCGAAATAGAATAAGTCTTAAAAAGGAGAGGAAATAATACCTCTCTTTTTTTGTTTGTGGATAATAGCTGTAGTGTAAAAATATATAGTTATTCTGTTTAGTATTTTTAGGAATTTACAGAAGGATCTTTGCAATCAAAACAGGACGAGTAAGTCTTAGATTCCGTTCATTTTTTTTGGTTGTTAAAATCATCAACTCTGCTAAGTAAAAAAAATGGATTGAGATAAAAATTAGATTTCTTCTATCTCTTTCTTTTCTTTACAACGAAACAGAAAGAGATTAAGAACAAACAGAAATAAACGATGATAGATTTAAGAGACAAATAAACCGGGAGAAGAACCGAGAGAAGATACTTGTAAGCAATTGGTTTGTTTATTTGCAGACATAGAATCCAGGATCGATTTTTCGATTTCGATGAAAGCTTCAGCGAGTTTGGGGTCGAACTGTTTGCCTGCCATGGTTTTCACTTCATTGAAAGCGAACTCCGGAGGCATCCCTTTTTTGTCTTTGTGATAGGGTCGATTCGAAGTCATCGCATCGAAGGCATCGGCAACCGCAACAATTCGAGCTAACAGTGGGGTATTTTCGCCAGCTAATTTATCGGGATAGCCTCTACCGTCCCAGCGCTCGTGATGAGAGCGTACGATAGGGATAACCGGTTCTAAATCGGGAATGGTAGAAATAATCGCTGCCCCTTTGACGGTGTGCGTTTGCATAATAATATATTCTTCTTGGGTGAGCTTATCGGGTTTGCGCAAAATCGAGTCATCGATTCCGATTTTACCAATATCGTGAAGCGGGGTACCGATTCGAAGAATATCTAGTTCTTTGGAAGACAAATTTAAATGCTGACCCAGTAGAAGAGAATAGTTTGTAACACGGACCGTATGCCCCCCTGTATATTCATCGCGCATTTCAATGGCTTGAGCCATCATGGTGATGGTATTGAGGAACAAGTCACGCTGTTTGCGAAGCAATTGAGTCGATTCAATCCCAGCAGAAACATGAGAGGCAAGAGCATCGGCTAGATAGAGATCTTCTCGGGTAAACGGTTTTTGCCAATAACAGCGATCTAGATGCAATACTCCTAGACGTTTACGTGGAGTACGCAACAACACACAAAGAACAGAAGCCATGGTGCCCTCTGCAATACTCTGTTGACCACGTAGTTCGTCATCTTCTTCGATGCTGGTGCAAAGAATCGATTCCCCTTGAGCAAAACAGCGTTGTGCTAGTTTTCTGCTAAATTGAAATCGGCCAGTGTTATCGTTTTTTCCATTAGCTAATGCACGTAGTCGCAGGGGAGCTTGCGGGTTTTCTGCCAGAACGATAGCCCCGCGCTGCGCATCTAAAACAGAGACAGCATCTTGGAGGATCAGATGAAGTAATTCCTCTTCGGAATCGATATTCGAAAGATGTTGGCCAGCGCGCAACAGCGCCATTAATTGATCACCAGCTACGGGAGAATGATTGCGGTCCGAAATGACCCGCGCTATCCCCTCTTCCCACGAAGAACTGGTTGCTGCTTCAATTTGAATTGGATCTGAATCTGGTTGGTTTGTTTTTTCTTGTTTTTCTTTAAGCTCCACCATCATTGCCACTTTGCCAAATTGGACAATGTCGCGAGCATGAAGTTGTCTTGCTCCACCCTTTAATCTAATCCCGTTGACATACGTACCGTTTGTGCTATCGAGATCACGCACAAACCAGCCATTTTCGATTCTTTGCACTTCTGCATGTCTTCGACTTACGGAACCGTCATCTAGGACAATTTCTAGGGATGCTAAACGTCCAGCACGAAGAATTGACTCCGATTCCCATAGTTTCCCCTTTACCTCGCCATTAATCCCTCTTAATCGAAGGGAATTGCTCATGGTGCGAATCTCCTGCACAATGCTGGTATAATATATTACCCAATTTTACCCTTCCTTGGATCTAACTTGAAGTCCTTTTATTTCAATTTTAGTTAATTTAGCTTATCGATCCAGAATAGCAAAAAGATTTTGGAGTCTTTTAAGTGAAATTACGATTCTTTTTGTGAAACACTACTATCTTGATTGAATTCTATAATTCTCAATAAGATTTCTATTAGGATTTAATTTGATTAAATGGCAAAAGGCGATAAATTAGGTCAAATTTACCGCCTTTCGTGTTGAGGAGAAGCCTTGATGATTGTTTGATTAAACAAATCTAATAAAATTATTGATTAACCTTAGTTATTTTGATGCCAAAGTTGAATTTAGTTGAAATTCTGGGAATTCGACATCAATTTTTTCGCCTGCTCGGAATTTTACGATCTGGGTTGATTCTTTATTCCCTGCAGATACTTTGAACGTATACTGGAATTTTTGACCCTTCGGTAATAATGGAGTTGTGAATTCTGTTTGAGCTCCAGACAATTTTCGTTCTGTTCCATCTACAAATAATTTTGCAGTTTCAGGGAGATGGACAATAAAAGTAGAGCTGATTTTGGCTGGTGCTGTAACTGTGGCAGGTGCAGCAAACCGAACTTTCGAAGTTTCACCCGCTTGAACAACCACAATTTCTTTCTGAGTTTCCGTTGTGCCCTGAGCATTTTTAACTTCCATTTGGAGTTCGTATTGATAACGTTTGCCAGGGGTTAATACGGGGGTGTAAAATGAACGATGGGAACCGGACAAAACGGTTAATTGACCATCCGCGAAAAGTTTGGCATTCTCGGGAAGTTCCACATCAACAACTGCTCGGTTGTTTGTCGGTGTAAGCATCGATTTTTTGGTGTTTGGAGTCTCTTTCGGGGTATCCACTTTAGGAACCGTTTCCATAACTGGTGCCGAATAAACTGGCATTCCATATCCATAACAACCTGAGCAACCATAAATAATTGGATATGCAGAGTGCATATAAGAAGCTCCTCCATAAATGCCGTATCCGGAGCAGCTCGAGTAAGTGTTGTAATAAGAGTAACCGGTGCAATAACCTGAACAGCAGCCGTAACCGGTGCAATAACCTGAGCAGCAACCGTAACCGGTGCAATAACCTGAGCAGCAGCCGTAACCGGTGCAATAACCTGAACAGCAGCCGTAACTGTAACTACCCCAACAACCGTGACAAGATCCCCAACCAGAACAGGAGCTATAACAACCACCACAGCCAAATCTTGGCCAACAAAAGTCTACACTTTGCGGTGTCGAAGACATCGCAACCATCATAATCATGCTGTACATTCGCCTTAACCTCCAAAAGGAAACTATTTGCTTAGACAAACAAACTTCTGTTAAAATAGGAAGTTTAAGATGTCTCCATAAGATAGGATAGTTGAATTGGTTATATTCGTCAAAAATATTTGTAGCGATTTTTCTGTTTAATTTACGTTTTCACGAAATCGTTCTCCCTTATAATCGCTAAATCTGATATATTTGGGATGAAATGAGAAATAAGGGTTGTTCCTAGGTGAAAATCGCTATTAAAGTTTTAACTAAGAAATTCCGGATTAATTTGATCTGAGTAAATTTTGAGCAAAAAAAACTTTTTAATAATTATTTCACCTTTAACACTTTTCAAGAAAGTAAAATATGACAAGATGGAATTTAGGGTGGTTGATAGGAATACCAATTCTATTTATATTTGCATTTTCATTAATGAGTTCTGTTCCTAAAGTTGCACAAGATAAAGATTATCAACTGATGCGAACTTTTGTGGATGTCCTTGCAGAAGTCGATTCCCATTACGTGAAAAAGTTGGATGATGAGGGGAAAACCAAGCTCATCGAAAATATGATCAATGGGGGTCTAGAAAAACTGGATCCTTATTCGGTATACATGAATGCCGATGAATATCGCCATTTTGAGAATCAGAATGAGGGGAATTTTGGCGGGGTAGGGATTCAGCTCGGTTTGGATGCCAAAACGGGGATATTGCGTGTAAATAGTCCCATGTTCGGTACTCCTGCTTATGAAGCAGGGATATTAGCAGGGGATTTGATTTTGAAAATCGATGATCGATCAACAGAGCAATTTCGCGTGAATGATGCGATTAAATATATCCAAGGGGAGCCAGGAACCCCCATTTCGATGACAGTTTTGCACGAAGGAGAGACGAAGCCGGTAACCATTTCGATGAAACGTGCCCGGATTGAAGTCCCATCAGTTTTGGGTTATAAAAGGAACAAAGAAAATCTGAAGGAATGGTTTTTCATGATCGATGAGACCAATAAAATAGGTTATATTCGTATTGTGCAATTCGGGGAGAAAACAACCAGCGATGTTCGCCGAGTTCTAGAGTCTTTGCAGTCCGAGGGGGTGAAAGGACTAATCTTGGATTTGCGTGATAACCCAGGCGGATTGCTTACCGCTGCGGTTGATATTAGCAATATGTTTCTGAATTCAGGAACGATTGTCAGTACTAAAGATCGCAATAATCAAGGGCGGGTATTTGAAGCGAAATCGGGTAAAGCGTTGCTAGAACCTGCCAACGATCATCCGCTTGTTATCCTAATTAATAAAAATTCCGCTAGTGCCAGCGAGATTGTTGCTGCGGCCTTGCAGGATAATCAGCGGGCCATTATTGTAGGCGAACGATCTTTTGGTAAAGGGAGTGTTCAGAAAGTGATCAAAATGTCTACCAACCCTCCTACGGCTTTGAAACTGACTACCGATTCCTATTGGCGGCCTTCGGGGGCGAATATTCACCGCCATCAAGATAGTAAAGATTCGGATGAATGGGGGGTCAAACCGAATAACGGATTTGAAATTCCGATGACCGATGAAGAACGCTTGCAATATCTGAAATATCGCCGCGATCTGGATGTAATTCGAATGAAACCGGCCCCTGATGAAAATAAGATCGAGGGGAAAGAAGCGAAGAAGCCAAATAAACCGTTCGTAGATCGTGCTCTAGAAAAAGGGTTGGATTATCTTCGCAAAAAGATAACCAAAACGGGCGCTTTGCCACTAGAAGGATCTAGCTTATCGATCCCCACCTGAAAATAAATAGTTCGTTAATTCGATCTCTCTTCTTTGCTTAATTTTGATCCATCTTAATTTCTGTAGTGATGGCTCCCTATTTTAGAGAGGTCTCTTTTCGTCCCAAGTTTAATTCCTAGGCGGGGAAAAATGTCTCCTGAGATTTTGTTTGAGGACCATCACTATATTGCTGTTCATAAACCTGGGGGCATTTTAACCCAAGCCCCTAAAGGGGTTCCCTCGATGGAGTATTGGGTTAAAAACTATATCAAATCGAAATATCAAAAACCTGCGGGGGTTTATCTGGGAATACCGCATCGGTTGGATAAACCAGTGAGCGGGGTTCTGCTGTTTGCCAGGAATACCAAAGCTGCTCAGAAAATTGCCTTACAATTCCAGTTGCATCAGGTTCAGAAAACATATTGGGCTATCTGTGAAGATGATTCTCAAAAGCAGCTCACTCCCTCAGGAACTTTTGTCGATTGGATCAAGAAAAATCCGGGACAATTCAAACCAGAACTTGTCGGCGCAACAATACCAGGAGCACGTCAAGCGATTACGAATTATCAGTTGATTCATCGAGAAGATGCTAAAATTCTAATTGAATTACAACCGAAGACGGGAAGAACCCATCAACTCCGCCTTGCTTTGAGCCATCGGAGTCTGCCGATCAGCGGGGATAGCGATTATGGTAGTTCGGTGAACATTATCCTTCCAGATCCAACACCCCATTTTTTTGACTTGAGCTGCGGTTCTAATTCATGCGGTGCTAGGGAAACGAACTCGAGCGAAACGAACGAGAAGACATATGAACAAAAGTATAATTGTTCTAGAGCGTGTATTGCGTTACACGCTAAATCTCTGGAATTCGAGCACCCATTTCGAAAAACTCCCGTTTTGCTTGAGGCCCCGCTTCCCGATTATTGGACCCCTTTGCTGGAATCGATGAACTATACGGGTCAACAGAGAATGATTATCGCTGATGATTAAGAAATTTTGTCAAAGAGAGCTAAGCGAGAAATCCTTCAGTAGATCTCCCCATTTCCTAAAAATCAATCATTAGTCACCAGAGTAATTCGCAATCTTCGTAAGCAAACCTCTATCTTGTATTTCTTTATGATCTCTAAGGTTATAATCGACATAATTGGCCATGACCAGTAGCGATGCCCATTTCAAGTTAAAGGAAAGAACCAATCTGTTTTCCATACCCCTCCATTTAATCGCATTGTGGCTAAGAAGCAAAACCTTCTTGCTATTTGCAGATTATGGAGCTGGTTCCTTCAAAGCATAATCGACAACCGGGAGTGGTTTGAATCCGATCGGAAACATAGCGGATTGAAGAGTAGATCCCCCCATGGCTGAAGTAATCTGGTTGAGAGCATTTTCTAGTAAATCTTTCATTGATTTATCTTCATTTATTTGGACCACACCTTGAGCCGAGTAGGTTTGATCTGAATCGATTTTTGGTCGAATTTGAAAAGTCCAATGTAAAAACCATTTCTTGGATTTAGTATCATTTTCGATTTTATAATGCAGATCCAGATGAGCTGGGGTATCATCGGGTGCCCGCAACATTTCCAGATAGTCGGAGGTGAAAAACCCAGTTATTTTCCCTGAAAGGCTATTTTCAAGCCATTCTTTGCGTTCAGCGATTTTTTCGGCGCGAAAGATCAACTTTGCTGACACAGCTGAATCTTCTACAACTCGAATCGAAACTAAGGGGATTGGTACTTCAGCAAGATGAACTGCGAGCTGTTTCAATCCTTCTTGCAATTGTTTATTGGTGGCGTTGGATATATCTATCCTAGTGATGATCGGGTTGTATTTGTTCTGTAATAGATTTTTTACAGGATCACGATGTCTGGTGTTCCTCTCATCCAACAAATATAGACGTAAATCTTTGGGATTCGATTGTGATACGACGATTTGAAACAGCGCATCATCCCGATTGATGATTGCCCATTCTTTAAATAGGATAAAACTCGTAAAGACGATGGCAACAAAAAAGAGCCAGTAAAAAACAGAGAATATTTTGGTGTTCTGGTTGGGAGTAGGATAAATTTCCTCTGGGGGCGAATCAGGGAACGATTCTACTTTAAACGAATGATTCAAATTACCTGGAAGGAAAGTAATTAGAGCATTAGCCAACTCCGCCTCGGTCCAACTCTGTTGGCCAAAATCTGTTTCATTTGTATTTTTGTTGGCAATATATTTCAAGAAGTCTACCAAAATCTGATAATCATCAGAATAGGGGTTCAGTTCAAAGGAGATCGGCCCGTTTATTCCTTTAACGACCAAATTCAAATGAGCAGATTGAATAGTATCTTTATCTTTAACCCGTTTTAATTTCAGCTCGCAGGAGAGAATTGTTTGTAGGGGAAAAACCCAAATATTGTAATCTTCAACGAGCCAGAGACACGATCGATCGGCAAAAGCAAAACGTCCCAGGCTAAGCTTAAATATGGATTTGATCCAGGTCTTTAAAATAAATAGGAAACACCAGAGAGGGATCAGAAATATAGCGGTTGCCATGATGGCGGTGCTGACTGGTTGACTCAATGGCGGGGCTTCCTCCATCCAGTAATAAGTGACAAAGAAACCTATTACTCCAACGATGAGCAGCGTTGTCAGCCATGAATTTTTCCCTTGAACATAAATACCAAGAAAATCTCTTCCTCTTGAATTTTTCACATTCTGAAGATAAAACTTGACCGGAGTGCTGAGAGTTGCCGGAGAGATTCGAAGAATGTTAGAATTCATGGGTTTTTCCAAAGTAAGTCTGGATAAGGAACTAATATCAGAGATTGAACGAGGTTATTGATAGATTGTAGGCATTGATGACGAAAGATATTTTGACACGAGCGATCCGTTTTGACCACGTTTAGTTCAATTTAGAAACTCTAATTTACGATCATCACCGATATGATCGTTTACCAGAGTTAAAGAACTAGAGTTAAATAACCGAAACTTGAAAATCTGGTAAAAAATCAGCTGAGTCAAAATCAAAGAATATTCTTCATTGACTAAATTAGGTTTAGGCTGAGCGATATCATTTTGTTTTGTTGCACTAGGACAAGAGTATGGTTAACTGATCCCTGAAAAAGATCGACCATAAGAACCGAACCCCCCTTTACTAACGTTGGCTATTGGAGTACGAGCTGTGCCTGAAGGGGCATAATATCCGCCCGTATGAATATAGAAAAAGTGAGGGAAAGAGTGATGGCTACTTCTATTGCCAGCGACCTGTTGTTGTGCCGCATTATCTACTTTTTGTTTGAGTTGCTCTTCATCGTCTGAAGGCATTAAAAAATACCCAGCGGTTAAGATACTTGCTCCAACCAAAACCAGTTTAAATTCTGTTGACATTCGAGCCATGTTCATTTCCTCGATTTTTCGTTGATCGACACTAAAGAGTAAATTCCTAGAAATTGTATGGGGCCATCTAACAAGTTTTTTTATTGGCCCAATTTCTAAAAATCTTCTCTCCAAATAGGGTTAATGATTAATCTAATTTCAAAAATTAAACCCTATCTTTCTTTTGTCCGAGTGTCTCCATTGTTCGACTCTTATGACAATCTATTCGTTCGATCACGAGAATTCTTTTCCTTATTATGATTTCTTTAAATCAAATTACAAGGTGAAAGATGATTCATTTAGGTGTATTTTACACAAAAACGATAAAAGTTCAAACGATTATCAGAATTAATAGCGTTTGCTTTAGATAATTGGATCGAATTAATCTTAATCTGGTACTTAAGCGGAAAAATCGATTAGTGCTCAAGGTAGTGCTCAAGGAGAATAGTAAGTTCGGTAACTGGCAATAAATTCAACCTATTTTATCTGATTTATATTTTCGTAACCAGAATTAGTGCCTTTCGATGTTATTTGAAGGATATCTTACCTTATTTAAGATGATATTTTAGATTCTTATCGATTAACTCATACAAGCTGTTAGCGAGATTCTCGCCAGCTATTTGGCTTTGGCGATGTAACTGAATCAGCTTAGTGATTTGAAGAGGGTGATAGATGAGAAATTGAAGCAAATGGAAAATAGAAATCGTTCCATCCGCGCGGATGACATTGCTCCATCTCGGTGCAAGATCCTGATCTGCCGAGTCGCTAATAGCCCGCAACACCATTGGCCGAATATTGAATTTTTGGCAAGAGTCCACGAAAGCATAACTTTCCATATCGACAATATCCGCACCAAATTGCTGACATAGCGATTTTTTTTCTGAAGAGGATGTGATAATACGATCACTGGTTAAACAGCGTACTCTGCGTATTTCCGGAAGAAGATCGCTCGGAAAATCGATGGTCAGGGGCGGTAGCCACTCGAACTGAGTAGATCGATTCGATAAGGAGATAGTTTCAGTGGCCAGAACAACTTGGCCGATTGTGATGGTATCCGTTAAGCTTCCAGCAAACCCAACAAGGATCAAATAATCGGGGCGAAAGGGGGCAATCGTCTCAACGGATCGGCGAATCGCTTTTGCCCCCATACCAGTAACGATGAGGGGGATCTCGATTTTACCAAGAGGATGCTCGATCTGAAAATGAGAAGCATTGGGTACGGACAAGCGAGAACTAATGGATGGTGAGGGATTTAAGTGTAGAGATGCAGAATGAGTAGAAGGAATGGGCTTGGCGTTGAGGCTAGAAGAGGGTTGATTTTCTGGGGCGATTTTTAGATTTGCAGTTGAGGAAGAAATGTTTGAAGTTAGGCCACGCAAAAACCGGTTACGCTCGATTTCCAACGGGAAGAGAATGGGGATATGGGCAATAGGATTTCGAGTCCCCGAATACGTGCCTGGTAGATTCATGGGAATTTAAATGATTAAGAAAATTGCCAGCGTAACATTTTGACGGTATCGCGAACAGAGTTCCCACTACCAAGCGCGGCAGAAGGTTCAAAGCCGCAATGGGTCATACAGTGTTCACAGCGTTCATCTTTACCGTAACCATATTGATGCCATTCGGTTTTGTTCATCAGTTCGTCAAAGGTCTTGTAATGTTTATCGGTTATAAGATAACAGGGGCCTTTCCACCCTTTGATATTGCGTGTTGGGTTAGCCCAAGCGGTACAATCGAGGTGACGTTTCCCTTGTAAAAATTCCATGTAAATAGGGGAAGTTGCTAATTTATATTTGGAGAGTAACTTATCTGCTTCCTGGAATTTTTCCTGAATCTGATCTCGCGTCAAGAAAATCTCTTTGGCACCATCGGGATTAGTGGAATGGACAGCAGCATAACCGTAAGCGGGGGAGAGCATGAAGGTATCGACTCCCAATTCGGTCAAATAAGCAAAGAGCTGATCGAGTTCAGCAAGATCGGTCTGCTGATAGACGGTGGTATTGGTAGAAACGCGAAAACCTTTGGCCTTGGCAGCTTTGATGCCTTGAATGGCCTGTTTGAAAACCCCTTGGCGTTCGACGGCCATATCGTGAGTTTCTTCCAAACCGTCGAGATGAACATTAAAGATGAAGCGATTGGAAGGTTTGAATTGGTGCAGCTTGCGTTCGATAAAAACTCCATTGGTACAAAGAATCACCTGTTTGCGTTTTTGCCGAATACGTGCACAAAGTTCCGCGATATCTGGATAGATGAGAGGTTCCCCTCCACAGATACTAACAATGGGGGCATTCGCTTCATCGACCGCTTGGAGGCATTCTTGCAAGGTCAATTTGTCTTTAATGGTACTCTCGTATTCGCGGATACGACCGCAACCGGTGCAAGTTAAATTACAGGCATGAAGCGGTTCGAGCATTAATACGAGAGGGAACCGTTTGGATCGTCTCATTTTGTGTTTAACAATATGTCCTGCGGTTTCGAGGGTCATTCCTAGGGGAAATCTCATGTTTTATTCCTTAGTCAATCGAATTTAGAATGGTTTTCTTTTAACGTTTTATTCTTGATTTTACCTTTGATCAAAAACAAAATCGGCTTGCCGATTTTATCTTCCAAGTGATTATCCGTGGGCCTTTGAGAGAAAGAATTTTTGATAACGGGAGAGAGCCATGAGCGGGAAATAGAGGCGGTAATAATGATAGCGCAGATAAAAGACTTTGGGAAAACCGGTGCCAGTAAAAGGTTCTTCATCCCAACTACCATCAGGATTTTGTGTTTGCAAAAGCCATTGAATTCCTTGTCGCACCGAGTTGGAGTCCTGTTCTTTGGCAGCGAGAAGCCCCAGAATAGCCCAAGCGGTTTGGGAAGCGGTAGCCTCCCCCTTCCCGATCCAGCTAGGATCGGAATAGCTCAAACAGGATTCTCCCCAAGCCCCATTCACTTGTTGAGTGGCTTTGAGCCAATGAACCGCTCTTTGAACCATCGGCGCGTTCATATCGAAGTTGATTTTTCCTAATCCTTGCAAAACTTGCCAAGTACCGTAAATATGATTGACACCCCAGCGACCAGGCCAAGAACCATCGGCGCATTGTGTTTTTGCCAGAAATTCAAGTGCGCGATCGACAACTGGGATTCCAGGATGAAAGCCAAATTCGGCTAGGGATTCTAATACGCGAGCGGTAATATCAGGACAGCTCGGATCAAGCATGGCGTTGTGATCGGCAAAAGGGACTTTTTCTAATATTTGCCGATTGATATCGCGGTCGAAGGCAGCCCAACCTCCATCTTTATTTTGCATGGCGACAAGCCAGGCAATGGCCCGATCTAGGATCGGTTTGAGCTTGGCATCTTGGTGGGAGACCGTTCGGGCGAAGGCCATCAATACCATAGCGGTGTCATCGATATCCGGATAGAAGGCATTATTGTATTCGAAACACCACCCAGAGGGGGTTACATGAGGATTGGTAATACTCCAATCTCCTGATTGCCGAATTTCGCGTGCAACGAGCCAATCGACCGCTTTTTGTAGCTGATGATCATCCTTGGCTATGCCGCTATCGCGCAGAGCAATCAAACAGAGAGCGGTATCCCAGATGGGAGAGAAACAGGGTTGCAGATGAGTGGTGCCATTTTCATGCAACATCAGATCGGTGAGTTGTTTCATCGCGTAAATGAATTCCGGATCCTCTTCGGGAACTCCCAAACTGCGTAAGACAATCAAGTGATAGACCATGGGCGGGAAGATGGCACCAATGCCATCGCTATTTTTTTGATGCTCTCGCATCCAATCTAAAGCTTGTCGAATCGCTTTTTTGCGAAATGGGGTCAAACGGAGTTTCTCGCACCATTTCAATAATTTATCGACCTTCAAAAAGAAATGACTCCAGCTCCAGAATCGGTCGCATGATGCTGCAGGTCGGGGTTTGAAAGGGGCTTCGCGGAAGATCTCAGGGATTCCCTTCTCTGGGGTGAGATTTCTGACCGGTTTCAAGGCAGAAACAATGCTCAATGGCACGAAGATAGTGCGAGACCAGCTCGACATGGCATAAATATGGAAATAAAACCATCTAGGAAATAGTATAATTTCTGGCGGGACGGTTGGGCAATTGGCATAAGGGAACTGCCCTAATAGTGCCAGATAAAATTTCGTAAAACTGTTACTCGCTTCGGCACCACCCAGAGATAATATGATTTCTCGCGCTTTTTGCATTTGTGGGAGATCCGGAGAATAACCCGCAATCTTCAAAGCAAAATATCCCTTAACCGAATTACTGATTTCCGGTGGACCATCAGGAAAATTGGACCAGCTCCCGTCCTGTTGTTGTTTGCTGGCTAGGTATTTCGCTGCATTACTTACCGATGGATCGCTTTCTTTACCCAGAAATGCCATGAGAAGAATATATTCCGATTCTAGGATTGTATCCCCTTCAAGCTCACCGACCCAATGACCATCCCCTTTTTGTAAACTTAATAGATGTTGCTGGGCTAGTTTCACTTGCAAATCTAGCCGATTCAGAAACGATAGAGTTGGATTTTCTGAAGCTGTGTTTTCTTTATCTTCCGCGATCAAGTATTCTTTGTGTGTCACGATGGAACTAACGGAGGAATAAGCGCTTTCTCGTTGTGTATTAATATGTGTATTAATACTATTGCTGTTACTAGCTGGCGAAATGCTTGATGCAAACTGTTGTTCCTTACTGCTCCCAAGCGACTCCGCATACTCTGTTATGTTGTCCATCCATCCGGTTCGATTCATAGCCTATCCATGCTTGTTTAATCTCTTTTACCAATATATTCCTAAATATCGTAATCCGATTTCTCTTCTCCTGCAAGAGCAATTCACCAAAGATCTCCAGAGTTCCCGCTTTTTCCAAAGTTTTTGGTAATATCGGGATGGCTTGTTACCTAAAATAGTCGCTATCACTTTTCCTTTGACCGAATTTCGAATCATGCCTCGCTAAATTATTAAATTAGAATGAATTTTTTTGATCGCGCCCTGAGAATAAAAATTGGAAGAGTGGGTTGATTGATGGAGAAAGTATAGATAGATCACCACCATTTTCCGAAGAGAATGGCGGTTGAGATAAGAAAATCAATTCAAAAAAAGATTAGCCACGGAAAGGCTAGGGATCGATTACATAGGGGACAAACCAAATATTCGCAGCAATTCCCGTGGCATTCTCCGCTTTGAATTTATCTGACTTAAATTTATCTGCTTT
The DNA here is from genome assembly GCA_021809185.1 of Planctomycetota bacterium. Classification (GTDB taxonomy): domain Bacteria; phylum Planctomycetota; class Planctomycetia; order Gemmatales; family Gemmataceae; genus JAKBAI01. Next base: position 5,590 of record JAKBAI010000055.1, on the reverse strand, counting down.
GAAGTTCTTATAGCAGTGAAATTATTTTGCCAGAGCGGCTCGTTTGGTAGCGATGAGCTTCAAAAGAGCTTTTTGAGGATCAGCGAATTTTTGGATCCCTTCGTGCATGAGGGTTTCTTCCAGATGCTGCATATTCACTTTTTGGTGAATTTCTTGAACGATAGCTGCATCAGGTAAACGATCGACCATTTTGGTAAAAGTTTGACCGCTTGCTTGGACATCTGCATTCGTTTTTGGCGGATTGGTTTCAATATCTGAACCTGCAAAGGCAGCAACATATTTCCAAGCTGGGTCGCTCGGTTTTTTGGTGCCGGTGCTCGCAAAAATCATTTCCTGTTTCAACGGTAGTTTTTTATCAGCCCAGAAGTCTTGATTCAGTTTCCAGATCTCTTTGGCATTGAGAATACCAGTCATTCCCTGAGCGGCAGGAGAAAGAGTTGGTACATGTTTTTCGGTATAGACGTCCAATCGGCTAACAAAAATACTGTAAACTGATTTGAAATGATTAGTATTTGCCCGTTTTTGAGCACCGCGCCAACAAGCTTCCCGAGCTGCAAAATATTGACGTTGGCTAAAAATAAGAGTTACATTGAGGGTAATGCCTGCGGCGACCATCTCTTCTAGGGCCGCTAATCCTCCAGGGGTTGCTGGGACTTTGATCATGCGATTACAATGGCCAGCAGACCATTTTTTGGCCAATTCGACATATTTTTTAGAAATATAGTCAATGCTGTATCCTTTGGATGGATCTTCCAGAAGTGGATCAAGTTCAAAACTAACCCAGCCATCATCCCCGCCTGTTCGCTGCCACACCGGTTCAAATGCTTTTTGGGCACTCGATACGAGTTGGTTGGTCATGGCCCAAGCGATCGCATCATCGTCTAATCCTTCACCAATCAGTTTTACAATTTCGGAATCAAATCTTCCCGTTTGAATCAAATCGGAGACAATAATCGGATTCGAAGTTGCTCCAGTTGCTCCAAAACGAATATTCTTAACGACTTCATCAGGATCGATGGAATCTAACCAAACTTTTGTACCACAAGCGACTAAAGACTCTAAAGGTGTTGACATAGTTTCCCTTTCTGAATTTTGACCTCAATATACTTCCATGTTATAAAAAAACAGAGAAATGAGCAGATCTAATTTTTTAGAAAAGTCAAAATTGCGTCACTCAATATAATCTCTAACTTTTCAACTCTTTTTTAGAGAATTAGTTCTTTGTAAACAGATAGAAGCAAAGAAAATAGAATCATTTTACTTAGCATAACTCTAGATTCCTCGCTCTAGTTTGTATTTTGGAATTGCTCTATTCCTATCCTTGAAAAGCTTGAAGGGGGGGCTTATCAATCCAGAATTATTAAAATAACTGAATGGTTTGAAATCGTTTCGATAATCCTTAAATAGTTACAATTGATATCGATTGTTAACGTGAACCCCATATATTTTAGTTCTTTGAAGGGATGATGACATGAAACATCCCCAAAATAATCTCTTTAAGGAGTGAAACCATGGTTTCGTTCAGTAGCGTGGATAAAATCCTTGAAAAATGACTTTTGTATAACTCTTTCTCAGAATGTGTGGTTTTAGTGAATTTTCGGGTAAATGATAGAACTGACAAGAATGTCGGTCCTATTGGAACTCGGAATAACCGGAGAAGAATAAATAGTATTTAGTCTGATTCCTGCTCGAAGCGGGGCTAATATACTTGTTATGGGACACTCTCTCAACTATCGCCGTTATTATTTTTTCTCCGGGCATCTCAATTGATAACACCAGAGTAAGTGCTGGTCGCGTAGGAATAACTTGCCATTCGCAATGACAGGATGAGACCAAATCGGTTTATTGCTTAACTCAGGGGGAACAAATTGACTAATAAGCAAATACTTTTTAGGATCGGCACCGATGAGGCACATCGTTCCATCCTCATATCGGAAATATAAATGGTTATCAGCAGAGATAACAGCTGCTGATCCACGACAAGGGGATTTTGGTGCTTTCCACAGGATTTTAGCACTATTAAAATCGGCACAGCATGGTAAGCCTGCTTTATGACCGTGACCCAAATAGACATGCGGATAAAGCAAAACTAACCCCCCATGATGATTTTGTAATTCTTTCGCTGGTTGATAGGCAAGTTCTCTAATCTGAAATTTCAGAGGTTTTTGCTGCATTCGAACACATTGTAGAACTGCGCTACCGCCTTCAGGATAACCATTGGAACAGAAAATTTTATCGTTGTGGATCAGGACGGTCGGAATATTCGCAGTGCCGTTAGCGAGCCGATCATAATTCCAGAGGAAATGACCACTTTGAGCATTTACTGCAACCAGCCCTTTACCCGAAACGATTTTCCCATCGGGGTTGCGTTTGGCTCCGAGCCAAGTGATGTAAATTTTTTGCTGATCGATGGTCATTGGCATAATCGAAGAATAACCAGCTCCTCCACAATTCGGGATAAACGTGCGCCAGAGAATTTTTCCAGTCATTTTGTCAAAAGCGGCAAGAGCATTCTGATCGGCACCGGGGGTGCCCACTACCTGCTGGCAATCAACAAGAGGGGATTCGCAATAACCCCAGTTGGACATCATTTTTCCACCCAGATCATCAGGGAACGATTTACGCCAAGAAATTTTTCCAGTAATGGCGTTTAGACAGACCAGATCGCCGCGAATCCCAATCACATATACGCGATCCCCATCGACGGAAGGAGTTGAACGTGGCCCTTCATTATAAAGGGTCTTTCCGCGTGGACCGATTTTAGTCTGCCAGAGCTTTTCTCCGTTCTTTTCGTTTAAAGCCCAAACTACCTCGTTTTCATCGACATAACTCAAACCAAAAATTCGATTCTGTGCTACTGCTGGTGCACTATAACCGGTGCCGAGGTTACTTACTTTCCAGAGAAGCGGCGGACCGTTTTCTGGCCATACTTGAAGTAGACCAGTTTCCTGCGCTACCCCGTCCCGATTGCATCCGCGCCATTGCGGCCAATCGTGACATTTTTTGCCGGTCTCCTCGCTTTTTTCAGTTTCTTTGCTTTTCTCAGAAGACTTTTCGGATGGCGCGGGAGATGGTGTAAATTCGAATTTTGCCTCAATCGGATAATCTAAATAGAGAGCATTGCTATTTGGCTTAGATAAATGGAGCTTAGATACTTGAGGAAAACTGGATTTGATCCATTTTGGGTAGAAACAAAGTTGCTTGAAATATTCTCTCTGAAAATCTACTACAAAGTCAACAGAGAATGAGGGTGTAGAATCAATCGATGTTTTTGTTCCCATCCAATGAAAAACAATGAGGATCAGCAAGACCGATTGTCTAACCATACGATTCGCTCACTTCGTCACTTCGACCTGAAACATTTTTATAAAGTAGTTTGTACTGTATTCGCTTCGTGCAAGTATCATTCTTTTGATTTCGCTATACTTTAAGCGAATTCATAATTTTGCGAAGAATCTTGGAATGATTGAATCTTCTAATTATAGAAGCAGATCACGAAAAACAAGATCAGTTCAAGGGCACTTTCTGAAATTTTAATCGTGCAGCACAATCCTGTAAACAACAGATTAGGAATGAAAGACCACGGATTCAACAGATCTAATTCTTTGGATCGCTTTCGATAAAAATATTATCGCCGAAGTTCGTTTTTGTCCTTAGGTATCATGCAAAGTTATTCTAAATAATAGTTATCTTCGAAAAGTCGATTGAATAGAAATCGCACTAGTCGAATAAAACTTTCCTTTTGTTTTTCTTCGTACCTCACTCTACCCCCCAAAGGGGTGGCACGTAGATCTTGAAGAGAAAAATTTTAAGGTTATTTCGAAATTGAAGCTTTTGATTCTTTAGCGTTGACAACTGTCATTTTATCGTAACCGATTTGCCATCTAGCTCGAATCTTTATTGATGCAACGTAATCAGAATCGCCAAGGATATAATTGGGATTGGTACTAAGCTGTTTTTTCTTATCCACAAATATTTTAACTAGATATTCTCCTGGAGGTAACTGAGGGGAATTTTTTCGCCATTCCCTATCTCGATCACTTCCCGGATTTGTCAGAAGAGTGAGATTGTGCTGCCAGAGATGCCCTTTTCCCCAGACCACTCGATCTGAAGTTGCAATCACTTCTTTTTCCCAATCATTCTCTTTTCGATTCCAGGCATATAAATTAATTTGCAAAAGTCGATCCCCCCATTCGTCCGGGGTGTTCTCGAGTTTGAGCCACAAATCTGTCCCGAATCGGGAAATATTTTCCTGCTTGGGGAGATCTTTTGGCAATTTATATTTTTCATTCTTTAAGGCACTGACCTGCTCGAGCCAGTCCCAAAAACCGCGATAGCCTTGATCCCCAGGTGCAAACTTCAATCCCCCTTTGTGGGCTATCTTGTTAAGAGGTTTTTGCAATAATAGGCTTTTGGCTGGATCCTGGAAGTTGATCAATGGGGAATTCAAAAGATAAAGCATGGTTTCTTCACTGCCATTTTTCTTAAACCAAGCAACACGATCTCCATACTTTTTGCGAAATTCATTGTTTTGTGGTGTTCCCTCGATATGGCAATTCATACATCGAAAACGGTAAGCCCAAACATTTTTCTCAAAGGAGATTAGGAGTTGATCTTTCCTGCCAAAGCGAATCACTTCTGGGGAAATAGCAGGTTTATTTCTTTGTTCTGGAGGTAGTTCGGGTAAATTTATATAGCTTTTATCTTGGCAACAGGCGAGAATCCAAGCCGAAAAGGCATCGTACTCTTTTAGGCGAATTTCTTGAGTTAATGGGTTTTTCGCTTCAGTTTTATCGGAAATTGTTTTCCCTTGGTTGTTTTTCCCCAGCAAGGATTTAGCATTTTTATCCTCTTTACCACGCTGAATGAATTCCAGAATCTTTGATTTTTCAGGTTGTCTCAAATCGATTAAACCCTGATCGCGCAAGGAGCGGAACGTTTCCTGAGCCGTGGGGAGCATAAAAGACTTGAGATCGATTCCAGCAAGATGGCATTGAGCGCAGCTCGATGGATTAGGGGATTTGATAATGGGGAGAATCTTTTTTGTGAAAATTTCGTTGGGAGATAGTTCTCGTTCGTTTGGTCTTGGTTCATCAGCGATTAATAATCTGTTGATCGCTGAGAAATTCATCAGCAAACTAAAAAGCATTACTCCAACAAGATTAAGCACATAGAAGTGGCAATTACATTTCTGGGTAGGGGGATGTTCAGAATTCTGTAACGTCATAAATTTCATCTCCAATCAAATAAACTTATTGGACTCATAAGATTTTTCATTTCATATTTTGATTTTCATTATATAGACGATCGATGGACTCCATGTCTCGAAAAAATTCTAAAAAAGGGTTCGACAATAAATAAGCTTTTCCAAAAAATCTTTTCTTATTATTTTTGGTTTGAATTCATTTGTTGTAAGTTTGATGATTAAATATGACATTTGTATATATTAACTAGACCAAAATCTGTTATTTATACTTCTATTTTTAATACCCTTGAAATTCAAAATAACTTTGGCAAAGGTTAGAATATTTGATAACATGGGGAAGATAGCCATTTTTCAGAAGAGAAGTTTGAACTTCATCAATACTAG
>JAKBAI010000054.1 GCA_021809185.1 Planctomycetota bacterium | reverse complement strand
TTTTACGATGTTCATGGCCGGTGGTGGTCTCAAACCGGGAATTTCCATCGGTGCTTCAGATCCTCTTGGATTTGATGTTGCTGAAGGGAAAGTAAATTTTCATGACCTCCAAGCGACTATTTTGCATCAGCTCGGGTTGGATCACGAAAAATTGACCTATCGCTATTCTGGTCGAGATTACCGTTTAACCGATGTGGAAGGGGAAGTGCTCAAAAGCATCATCGCCTGATTCAAAAATCCTAATCTCTCTTCTCTGGTAAAGTTGGAATCTCCGTTGCTCTGAAATCAAGAATCTTTGGCCACGGAGAGAAACCTCTAGATGAGTTAACAATTTGGAAAGGATCGTATCTTTTTAACTGAAATATATAGATGTTCCTATACTTTCCGATGTCGCCTTTCTGAGAGGATTTTCTGATATTTATGTTCTTTGCCGTGGCTAAAACTGATTAATATCGATCATGCTTCCCGGCTCTCCACCAACCGAGACGAAGCTCTTTTGCTGATGAATAACACCATTCATATCACCTATCTATCAGAGGTAATTTTCCTAATATAGGACAGTCTCTAAAATTCGAGACGAGCCAACAAAATCGTGGTTATTTTTATCTTTTCTTTGCCCCGGAGGATAATCATTTCCACTTTCTTTCCTGATCGACTATTTTTGATCAAATCTCGGAATTGATCGGTACTCGTTACGGTTATATTATTAAATGAAACGACAATATCTCCCACTCGTATACCAGCTTTGGCTGCACTCGTATTGGCCGTAAGTTCTTCTACTTTGACGGTATGGTTTTCATCAGATGTGAGAACTCCAAAGTAGCTCGTTAAATGAAAATCTGGTTGAGGATCCCGCGGATAAGGAGCCAGTAAACAGGAACAGGAAAGCCAAAAATAACAAATCACTTGGTACATGGTTATCTTTCTCTGAGAAATTTATTACTTACTCTCTTGATTGCTTACTCTCTAAAAGGAATATCCTTTTATCCATTTTAATTTATTTGATATATGAACAAAACAGGGATAATCAAATCGAATTTGGTTTGAGAGACACGATCGTACTTTAGTTAAAGATCGAATAAAGATCAAATTTCAATCGAAAGCGCTTGATCGGTATTTGACGATATTCCTCTGTAAAATAGCGTTTAGAACAGCTTGATCGATCAAACCGGGGAAAACAGGATGGTTGATGGATTGCTTATCTTCCATGAGATTTTCCAGTATAGATAAAAGCTTATAATAAAGATAAAAGCATAGGGCAGTGAAATCGCAATCTCAGATAATGCTCGATCCTCTGATTGCATTATTATTCTACGGGGAAAGATCCCTGATACGATCTCGTAAATGCTAAAGTGCAAATATAGTGCAAACAAGGAAAGGGCAATCGGTGCTTTCTTTGCCTTAATCGAATCGTTCTGATGGATAGATCTTCATTTTCAGCTCTTTTTTCTGGCGGAGGACGATCAATTCAACGCACCGTCCAGGGCGAACATTACGAACCAAATCCGAAAATTGAGACACATCCTTGATTGGAAAATTGTTGAAAGAAACAATGATATCCCCGTTTTGCGCCCCGGCTTTAGCTGCTGGTCCATCTTGAACTACATTCTGAAACATCAATCGATCATCCATATTCCTAACGGATTGCACCCCAATATAACTAGTGCCAAGAAAGTTGGGTACCGGATTGGGAGGCAACGGAGCTAACAGAATATAAAAGCTAAATAAAAAGTTCATGATTCTCATTTCTCATCTGTTCAATAAACTGCTCAATAAGAAGAACTTGCCCAGAATTACCTGGTTCCATCCACAAATATCCTTTACTCCTTTTGCATTAACTAGAGTAAATTTTAGTAAATTTTTCATCTTAATTCAAGGAGATTACTCGTTTGACTTGATCTATCTTGATCAGATAATAACTAACCGCTGAATCGCTAAGGTTTATAATTGGTTTGATTCAAGAAAATATCCGCAAGCTATCTTTGTAGCATCGATAATTTTCGAATCGAAGTCACAAGAAGAGCTAAATCAACGAGCCGATTCTCAGAGAATCTCTGAATATAAGAGTAGGATTAATAGTCATTTAGGATGATTCCTCTGTTGATTTGAATCAAAATCGACTCTTCCTCTTCACAAAATTGGAAGAGATTCATAGGAATAACTAAGAATAGGAATAACTAAGAATATTTCAACGAACAAACTTGAGAAACAATTATGCTCTATTATTTTGCGTGGCTGATTGCTACGATAATGCCGTTAGGTAATATCGATTCATCTGCTAAATCGAATCATCTATCTTGGGAAAAAAAATTCGGTCAAACCATTTCGAATCCGCAATCATTTTTTAGTCAATCATCGGGAAAAAATTCACCCGCTAGTCAAAAATTAATCACCAATTTGCGAAACGGAAAGAAATTGCCGAATTGTTCGCCTAACTTGTTTGGGTTGAAGCCGAAGCTCGTGGAAGAATTCCAAGGGAACGTTGGGTTCAATTCTCCAGCAAATGCTCCAATGCTTCAGAATGGGCATGTCAAAAATAAGAATGATAGCCAACTAAAAGTAGCCAAAAAGATCAAAATAGAGCAAGTCCCACCAAACGGTGAAGGGAGTGAAGAAAACGGAGAGAATGAAGATGAAGCAAACGAAGATAAGCAAGAAGGGAAGAAAAAGGAAGGAGCTGGATCTAAGCTATACGATTCCTTCCACTTTCGGTCGCTAGGGCCAGCGTTAACATCGGGGCGAATTGTTGGCTTCGCGATCGATCCACACGATCGCAGTAGGTATTATGTTGCCGTGGCAGCGGGGGGGGTTTGGAAAACGGTAAATTCGGGTACGACCTGGACACCGATTTTTGATAAGGAAGGGTCGTATTCGATCGGTTATATTACGCTCGATCCTAAAAATCCAGAAACCATTTGGGTAGGGACGGGAGAAAATAATTCTCAACGCAGTGTTGGGTATGGCGATGGGGTGTATAAATCGATCGATGGGGGAAAAAGCTGGAAAAATATGGGATTAAACAAATCGGAACACATTGGCAAAATAGTGATCGATCCACGCCAATCCGATACGGTCTATGTCGCAGCGCAGGGGCCACTCTGGTCCGCAGGAGGAGACCGCGGTCTCTATAAAACAACGGATGGGGGTAAAACCTGGCAATTGATTTTACAGATCAGCGAGAACACCGGGGTAACCGATATAATCCTCGATCCGCGCCATCCGGATACTCTACTAGCCGCATCGTATCAAAGACGGAGGCACGTTTGGACTCTGATCAATGGTGGACCAGAATCCGCATTGCACCGTTCGATCGATGGTGGCAAAACTTGGAGCAAGGTCAAAGGGGGGCTGCCCGATGGGGAACTGGGGCGAATTGGTCTAGCATACGCTCCCAGCAATCCAAATATTGTCTACGCGACTATTGAAGCTAGCGATAAAAAAGGGGGAATATTCCGGTCCGAAGATGGGGGCATAACTTGGAAAAAGAAGAATCCTTTCGATTCTCAAGCACAGTATTATGCTCATCTGGTCGTCGATCCCAAAAACGAAAATAGGATTTACGTGATGAATGTGTTGATCCAGGTCTCGGATGATGGGGGAACGACACTACAAAATCTGGGGGAACGGTCCAAGCATGTCGATAACCATACCATCTATATCGACCCGAACAATCCCAACTATTATCTAGTTGGTTGCGATGGGGGTATTTATGAAAGTTTCGATCGAGCTGCCCATTGGCATTTCAAGTCCAATCTGCCTGTTACGCAATTCTACGATATCGGGATCGATGAAAATGCCCCGTTTTATAATGTTTATGGCGGTACCCAGGATAACTATACCATGGGGGGACCATCGCGTACTCGCACTCGTCACGGGATTACCAATACCGATTGGTTTGTTGTCCAAGGCGGAGATGGCTTCCATTGCAAAGTCGATCCAAAAGACCCGAATATTGTTTATGCCGAATACCAGTACGCGGGACTGGTGCGCTTTGATCGTCGCACCGGTCAGGGGGTCGGTATCCAACCGCAACCAGGAAAAGGGGAACCGCCATTACGCTGGAATTGGGATTCACCTCTTCTAATCAGTCCACACAACCATGAGCGAATCTATTTCGCTGCTAATCGCCTATTTCGCAGTGATGATCAGGGCCAATCCTGGACCGCTATTAGTGGCGATTTAACCCGTCAACTCGACCGCGATTTGTTACCAGTTATGGGCAAAATCTGGGGGCCAGATACGGTCGCCAAGCATGTTTCTACCTCGTTATATGGTAATCTGGTTGCACTTACCGAATCGCCCAAGAAAGAAGGGCTTATTTATGTGGGGAGCGATGATGGGCTTATTCAGATCACCGATAATCAAGGGAAATCTTGGAAGAAAATAGAAAAATTTCGTACAGTCCCTGATAAAACCTATGTCAGCAGATTACTCGCTTCCCAGCATGAAGAGAATACCGTCTACGCCTCTTTCGATAACCATAAGAATGGCGACTTCCAACCCTATTTGTTGAAGAGTACGGATCGGGGCATATCTTGGACATCGATTGCCGGAGATTTACCCCAACGCGGGACGGTGCTCGCGATTGCCGAAGATCATATCGACCCGAATCTTCTTTTTGTCGGTACCGAATTTGGTTTATTTACGACACTTGATGGTGGTAAGAAATGGCATAAACTCTCAGGGAGTTTTCCAACAATTGCGGTGCGCGACCTCGCTATCCAAAAACAGATGAACGATCTAGTCGTTGGTACTTTTGGCCGTGGCATCTATATTCTGGACGATTACTCCCCATTGCGTTATCTGCAAGAGAAGATTCTCAACGAAAAGGTGAAGCTATTCCCTGTACGCAATGCGCTTCGTTATTTCCCGACAACTCCGTACGGATTTGGCCGCAAAGGTTTCCTAGGGGAATCGCTCTACGTAGCTGATAACCCCGCTTACGGAGCTACGATTACTTATCATCTGAAAAGCTCCATTTTAACGAAAAAAGAAAAACGCCGCCAAGCCGAAAAAGAGTCCAATCGTAAAGGGAAAGCGATTACCTATCCTAAGCCAGAAGAATTGCGATTAGAAGCAGAAGAAGAGCCTCCAGCGATTATCCTCTCGATATTCGATGAGAATCATCATCTGATCCGTAAGCTGCGCGGCCCCGCCAAAGCAGGAATCCATCGCATTACTTGGGATCTGACCGAAAACAGTGCCAGTACTCAGAGTGCCCCGCGCCGGCGAAACGCTGAACCGGAAGAGGAGGAAGGAGAATCCAATAGCAGCAGTGGACCGGTGGTTCTCCCAGGTACCTATCAGGTCGAATTGAGTTTTCTAGAGAATGGTGTTGAACAGAAAACAAACGAAAAACAATCGATCGTGGTTACCAGTGATTCTATTGTGCAATTATGGGCGGGAGAACAGATCGAGTCTCACCAATTCTTGAAAGAGATCGATGCGATTCGAGCTAATCTACAAGCGACGAATAAAGAGATTCAGGAACTGCAAAATAACCTGAATCAAGCGAAAATCGCTTTGAATCGTGGATCCGATATGACAATTCCAATATTGAAAAAGCAGACCAGAGAGATGTTGGAAGCTCTCGCGGTAATGAAACGTGCTCTCAGCGGGGATGCTTTTCTGCGTAATCGCAATGAAAACACCCCCCTCTCTGTTCAAGATCGCATCCGAGCTGCTGCAGAAGCGGTAGGACAAGGAAGCCGAAAACCGACCGAGACTGCTAAGAAGAGCTTGGAAATCGCGAAATCAGAATTAGCTGAACAACTTGCGATATTCAAAAAGTTGAAGTCTCAGTTTTCGGCACTCGCTCAGAAAATGGACGATTTGAAACTCCCTTGGACCGAAGGTCGCCCGATCATAATTAATCAGAAGAAATAATCCTCTAGATTAATAAACCTGCGTTTCTTGGGTATTCATGGCACTACAGGCATGATCGATTCCAGTAAGGCCATGAATTTCTTACCGTCGATAGTTTTGGCCATTTTAAGTTTCTACTATTGATTTTTGTAATGGCTCGAGTCCGCTTGACGATTGGGAGACCGCCCGTTTCCAATGAACAACGAAATTCGAAAGGAATCATGAATTACCTATATATTGTCCTTGCTCTAATGGCTGGAGCAGGTATGGCCATTCAAATTGCGGTGAACACCAAACTTCGGATGGTGGTGGGTAAACCGATGGCCGCTACACTGCTTTCGTTTACGATTGGTTGGCTGGTCTGTTTTACCTATTTGCTATTTCGTAGCAGTGATTGGCCGAGCCGAGAGGCAATGCGAACTGTTCCTTGGTGGGGTTGGCTGGGTGGTGTTCTCGGTGTGTTTTATATCTGGACTTCTGTTATCGTCTCGCCGCGTTTGGGTATCGCTATCACTTTTGCTCTCATTATCGCTGGCCAAACTGCCGCAGCGATGATTATTGATCATTATGGACTATTTGGAGTTCAAATTCGCAATATCAGCCAAGAACGAATTCTTGGCGTTTTATTAGTTGTCTCTGGCGGATTGGTTCTAGCCTTCGCCCGTTAACCTTGCGCTAACCTTGCTCTGAATGATCGTTATCGTTTTCAGGTGCGGAGTCGGAATCCATTGCCGTTCCCAGAGCGATTTCTCAAATCCGCAACATTGATCAAGATCACGGTCTGGTTGGTGATTTCTACTTTTTTGCAGGGGAATGGGATCTGCATCTCTAATTCACGTTGCGATTCTAGGTGAGGAATTGGCAATGGGAGGAACTGGGAATTGCCGTGAAAGGCGATCGCTATCGCCTCGGCGTCGTGGGTTTCATGTACGATTAGACAACGGCTTTGACGATCAATCGTTAGAGGTTCTTGGTGCAAGCAAATATTCAGATCGAGCAACGGGATTAGCCGATTTTGATAGACCATTTTCCCGATTTCACCTGCTAAAGAAGGCAACCCGGAATAGATTTTTGTGATAGGTTGAACTTCGATAATCTGTCTGGAACTGATACCAAATCGTATTGGGCGGTGGCTATTTTCCTGATTTTGAATCTGGAAAACCATCAACCTAGGCTGGTGCTGTGCGGGCGATGGTCGCTGGAGCGAGTTTTGATTTTGGATGTTGTTTTCTGGTAGAGATAACGGTTTTATCGAATGCTGTTCAAACAGCTTTGCTGCGGAAATCAGATAATAGCACTTATTCTGAAACAGGTAAGCAAATCCGGTCGAACCAATAGGGAAGGAGAATGAATCTCTGCTGAGAGTAAGTAAATCCCCTTCTTGTACGGTCTGCGGTTCAGCAATCGATTCTACCCACAAGCCGATCGGTTTGTCGATTGCCGCTAAGAGAATAATGACCCCTTGTTGAATCGCCGCTTCGGGCAGATTTTTCGAAAAGGACCACCGGTAAACAGGAATTTCAACTGATTGTTCACTCGATTCCGAACGCAACCCATCCCTGTCGTGCGGGACCGGAATATGTCCAATTAAAACGACTGGACTTGTGCCTTCCCCTAATCCATTAGATTTCTCTAGATTATCTGCAAGAAGAGAATGAGCAGAATCCAGTGCCGTCAAAGTGATATTCTCGGCAGAGAGAATATCGATAACCTGTTCTTCTGCAACAGCGAAGCAGAAGTCTTTCCTCGTTTCTGAGTTTTTTGGTAATAGGTAGCACTCAGTGTGGCAGAGTAGGAGTTGAAAAGTATCTTTCTGGTGGTCTGATGACATTTTCATAATCATGGCAGATGGTCCTCGTTTGGTAGAGTCAAGGGATCTGGGGTCGGTAAAGGTGGCAACTCAGGTAAGTGATCAACTAACCCAAGCGAACTTGGTCTATATTCGCTGAAAGGATTGGCGCTGGAGTCCCTCGGCAACGATGGGATTCCCAGTTGCGGTAGATCAGGAGAAAATAAATCATCCCCAAGAATATCACTACTAGATGGAGCATTACTAGATGGAGATTGGATTCGATTTGTGGCAACGATTGGATTGGCAAATCGAGTACTCGGAAAACTTTCAGGATTTTCAGAAGCTAAAAGATTGGGGTCATCTACTAATTGGCCAGGGGAGAGAGTCGCTAGCAGCGGATCAGGGAATCGGTTCTGGCCAGTTAATTCTGTGATCAGAGGGAACAATTCATTATCTTTAAAAGGCTTGGTTAGATAACCAGCAGCGCCCAGTTCTCGCGCTTTTTGCCGATGTTTCTCTCCAGATCGAGAAGTGACCATGACCACCGGTATCGAGCGATAATTGGCATGACCAGATAAGGCACTCAATAATTCATAGCCATCCATTCGCGGCATTTCGACATCGAGAAGAATCAAATCGGGTAAGCGCGAAACTGTTTTCAATGATTCCAAAGCATCGAGACCGTCCCGAGCTGTGCTGGTCTTGAATTGAGCATGTTTTAAGCGGTCGGTCGTAATCCTGCGGATACTTGCTGAATCATCAACAACCAGAATGTGCAACGGTTCATCATTTCGATTTCGATTGGCGTGCTGGGATCTGGGTTCACTCTTACTGGCAATTCCTAGATGGGTAGTAGTCGCTAATTTATTGGCCGGATCTGTGATCTCTGAGGAGAGATGAGTCAAAAAGGCCGCTGGTTGCATAATTAAGCCTACGGAGCCGTCCCCTAGAATCGCTCCAGCAAAGACCGCAGGCATCTTTTCCGGGATGTTTTGCAAAGGTTTGATCACGATTTCCTTGACCCCTAGCAATTGCTCGACCATCAGGGCGAACGATTGGCCCCGCACTTCCATCAGAACAAGGCGAGTCGTTCGCTGTTGAATAAGGGTATGCTCGCCATATAAATAGAGAGCAGGATCGAGAACGGGATAGGTTTGGTTCTGATAAATAATTTCTCGGCGGGTTTCGATCGTTTGCTGATGTGCTTCATCTACCATGTCGACAGCGCGAACCACGACCATGGGAATCGCGAAGATCTGCTCGGCAATCCTCACCAACAGTACTTTCATGGTTGCTACCGTGAGCGGTAAGCGAATCTCGAAAGTGGTACCCTGACCGACCTGAGACTCGATACTAACTACTCCCTTGTAGCGTTCAATTTGTGTTCGTACTACATCCAAGCCGACCCCGCGCCCCGATATTTCACTCACTTTTTGCGCGGTACTGAATCCGGGCAAGAAAAGAAGATCATAAAATTGATGATTTTGCCATGAGGCCATTTCGGTGGCAGTAGCAATACCAAGTTGTAGAGCCTTGTTCGCCAATTTATCCGGATCGATACCGCGGCCATCGTCGCTTAATTTCAAGACGACTTGGGTTCCATCCTGATAGGCTTGGAATCGAATGGTACCGGAGGGGGGTTTTTGCTGAGCGATCCGTTCTGAAGAAGATTCTATACCGTGATCGACCGCATTTCGCAAGAGATGTAACAAAGGTTCGGTTATCGCCTCTAGAACCGTTTTATCTAGAGTGGTTTGCTGCCCTTCCACTTCGAATTTTACTTCTTTATTATGCAATTGATGGGCTGTTGTCCGTACAATTCGCTCCAAACGTGGTACCAAAGTCTGCAACGGAACCATACGCAAATTCGTTACCTGATCGCGCAAGAGAGATTGCTGCTGTGAATCACGGTGCAATTCATGATCGATCGCTTGGTGACCTAGAATTAATTCTTCGCCGATTCGCTGAAGATCTTGCGAAGCTTCATTTAAACGCCGTAACCAGATATGAAAATCGTTATACCGATCCATTTCGAGACTATCGAAACCGATCACGCGCGGATTCAGCCAAGATAAAATCTGGGATCCACCCAACATCTGTGCTTCGAGTTTAGACTCCATCTGTCGAATGGTATTTTTCAAATGATCGATCTGCTGTTGCATATCTTTCATATGAGATTCCAAACGCTGGCTATAATTTTCTAGACTCGAGCGATTGATGAGCCATTCCGCAAAGCTGTTACTGAGTTGATCTAATTTTTCGACCGGAACCCGCAAATACTGCTGGCCCGCATTGGGATTTGACGTTACCGTGGTTCCGCTTTCGTCTTGGTTAGAAGCGAGGGATTCCCCGGCAGAGAGGTCGGTACTGCTTTGTGGCAATTCCTTTTCTGTTTCTTTATCTGCTGGGGTAAAATCCTTATGTTCCAAGAGATTACTACGAATGCGATAATTTTTCTCCAGATCATCTAATTGTGGATACCAGGCGTTAAAAGCTTTCGTCGTGCCCCCATGGATGACACCATCTAAACAATCGGTCGCTCCTTGAATCGTTCGAATCAATTCGGGATGAGTGGTCATCGTGCCATCCACCAGTTGATCGAATATATCTTCCAAACGATGAGCAAATCGGCTTAATTCCTTCAAGCCAACCATCGCTGCCGAGCCTTTAACCGTGTGCGCTGATCGGCGAATTTCGCCCAGTGCATCGCGATGCTGTTTCTGTTGCCATTCTTTTAAGAAAGACTGCATCCGTTCTAGATGTTCTTCGGCTTCCAACTGGAATATTTCCATCAATTCGGGGGGGATATCGGTTAGCTCCTCGGTTGGAGTATTTCCCTCATTGATTGTCTCGGTATCATTCAAATCTGTTGCAAAAGTGCCGATTTCTGTTAGCGAGTTCAATTGGGGTTGAGAGGATAACTCATTTCCTTCGCTATTTTGCCCAATGCGATCAAGGAAATCGGGGAAATCCAAGGACATATTATTCGATATATTATTCGCTGAAATTTGAGGCGAAACAGGGATTTCACTCATTGGGAACATTTCGTTCGATGGCGATCTTACAGATATAGATTCCGAAGGATCACTTGGCGGGCGATCCCCGAGCCAGGAGGAGATTGGTGGTTCTGACAAAAACGGAGTTTCAACGGGGAATTCTGTTGAACGATCGTTGGCAGATTCTTCGTTTAAATGGGCGGTGAATGGCAAAGAATCTATCTCGGATTGAGCAGATTGACCAAATACTACGTGGAAAAGCTCTTCGAAAGTAGAACTTTCTAGTTTTCCATTGCTTAAAAAGTTGCTGGGTTCTTGCACTGAAGCTAAGGGATCAGGGGCTAAGGGATCAGCATGAGTCGAGTCCAAATGTTCCCCGATCGGAGCAGACCGGAACGTCAGGGAGTCGAAATCCGGGTTATTATTTTTTGACAATTCATTACTCTCGTTCTCCAGGTTCTCCTGATCGATTCTCGGCAATGATAGGGAATCATGGATCGGCAGCAAAACGGCCTCCCCCTTGAATCGATTTTCTAAATCGCTATCGGTGTTCAGGTCATTATTCGCCTGAGAGGGAAGCGGAGATGGAAACGGAGAGTCGCTCATCGATAATGAGTTGGGATCGGTTTGGGCAGATTCGCTATTCATCGCTAGAAACGGGGGAAGGGGATCTATCTGACTCAACGATGAATGTTTACCTTCGTTGCCGATTATATTAGCAAAATTGGGAGTCGAATCTAGGAAGGGGGGTATTAAGAGCGGATCTATTTCAGGAGGTGTGTCGTCTCGTTGATTATCACAAGAATCTGCTTGAAAAGGGGCTTGCGTGTCTAAATCGAATGGATTTGAGGAGACAGGGGATTGATTTTGGCTTGAGCGTTTTTCAAGAAGGGTCTGATAAAAACACTCGAGCTGATCCTGAGAGAGCGATTTATCGGCCATTTCCGTAAACTCGATTTGCATTAATTGGACCAGATTCAACATCTGTTCAAGGGCAGGGAGCGATGGAATCAACTGCTTGTGCAGAAATTTTTCAAAGTGCAGCTCTAACTGATTTGCTTGGTCCCGAATTTCATCCAGTCCAAGCATCGCGGCAACGCCATGGATCGAGTGGCAATAGCGATACGATTCCTCGATGGCAGATGAAGCAGAAAGCGAAGTAGGAAGCGAATCGCTACAGGCAAGTGCCAACATGTCATCGATCCCCTGGCGCACTGTCGGCAAATAGGCTTGGGCTTCATGAACAAATTCAAGAAAGACATCGAGATCGATCGGAGTATGCATAAAAATACCCACCAAAAATAACAATCAAATTATTCGTTAACTATTGATAGCAAAAATAGAAGCAAAAATAGAGCAAAAGATCGATCTGAAAATAACAGCGACCGATCTTTTTAGAACTCAACAGAGATTCATCAAATACAATACATAAATTCTCTAAGACAATAGATGCGCAGAGCATCCCCTGTTTCATGATCCTATCGAACAGAGGAGACTTCGCTTAACGGTGTACCGGGCGTTTACCGTTCCCATTCGAATTCATACCGTTTGCGGGTAGATGCGGATGGTGAGAACCACTATGCCCATTACCGGAAACGGTAGTTCCAAAATGAGAAGGAGAATCTAAGAATTTACTGCGCATATCGATCGGTGCCGGGATATCCGCTGATGCCGCATCTTGAGGGATACGGAAGGAACGAACCGAGGAACGAAGTTTTTCTGCAATCGCGGCCAGAGCACCAATGGCTTGCGAAGTCTCTTTGGTTCCCCCCGTCGTTTGCCGAGTAATTTGGGATATTTCATTCATCGATTGAGAGATATGAACCGAATCCTCTGCTTGCTGTTTCGCTGTTACGGAGATGGTCTGAATCAATTCCGCCAACTTCTGAGAGACTAACTCAATCTGAACGAGAGATTGACCGGCCTGACCAGCGACCTTAGATCCTTCAACCACTTCCTGAATTGCTTTTTCCATAGCCATAACTGCTTCTTGAGTTTCCCCTTGAATCGATTTGACCAGAGAAGAAATTTTCTTAGCGGCATCCGAAGAACGATCGGCCAGACGTTCAACTTCATCCGCAACAACTGCAAAACCACGACCCGATTCCCCGGCCATTGCTGCTTGGATCGCGGCATTGAGAGCAAGGATCGACGTGCGGTCAGCAATATCTTCGATCAGCTGAATAATATGACCGATTTCTTGAGTGGTTTCCCCAAGATGCTTCACCCGTTTAGCAGTTTCTTGCACCTGTTCACGAATGCGATCCAT
This sequence comes from Planctomycetota bacterium, assembly GCA_021809185.1. Lineage (GTDB taxonomy): Bacteria > Planctomycetota > Planctomycetia > Gemmatales > Gemmataceae > JAKBAI01. The sequence goes on along the minus strand of JAKBAI010000054.1, from coordinate 10,904 downwards.
CCCAGAAACAGTATTTTTCACCGCGTCATTCCCTTGGCGCGCGTTCGCAAGTGCCTGATCCGCAACAGTTTTGGAAATACTAGCAGAATCTGCAACACGCTGGACCGAAACCGCCATTTTCTGAATGGCTCCGGAAGTCGATTCGATCTGTTCGTTTTGCACCACCGATCGATCAGTAAGTACCGCTGTTGCCTGCGCAATAGCCGAAGCGGTGTGGGTTACCTGATTCGTTGTCTTTTGAACATCTCCGATCAATTTTCGCAATTGCCCAATCATGTAATTAAAGGAATCGGCAATCGCACCGGTAACATCTGCGGTAACTTCGGCTTCTTTGGTTAAATCCCCTTCGGCAACTCCTGAAACCTCTTCCAGCAATTTCATGATCGCTTCCTGGATAGCATCTCGCTCGGTCTGCGATTGAATGAGTACCAGGGTCCGATCCATAATGGCGTTGATCGACATTCCTAATTGGCCTAGTTCATCCTGGCAATTAATTTCACAACGCGCCTGAAAATCTCCCATCCCGATCTGCACAAACATATGTTGCATGGCGCGGATTTGCTGAACAAGATTGCGTACAATAAATACCGAAAATCCGGTAAACATACCGATGCCTAATAACATCGCCGCAACCGCCGTGTAAAACTGGCCATTGATTTGCGTTTTTCTATTCTTGAGGCTCTGTTCCAAATTTGTTCCTAATTGATTCGACAAACGGAACTGCTGATGAATCAGTTGAGTTGCCTGATTCCACATATCTGCAGCGACCGGCAGGGTGTCGCTATTCACTCGGATCTGTTTTTGTAAGGGTTTCAAAAACGATTCGTACGATTTATCGATCTGGGCCAAATCGGAAGCAATCAGATCATAGCTTTCGCGATTCGCCAATTGAATTCGATTCAGTTCTTCCTGAAATTGACTGTAAGCTAGGTTGATTTTACCCAGATACGTTGCCAATTCCATGCGCACCGACGGGGTGAACTGGTTGCTTATCAAATAGCCGTAAAGTTTATCGCGCATTTGACTGATCGATTCGGTCAGATCAGGAATTTTTCGGGTGATCATCGTTTGCATAAATACCGAATCTGCTCCGGATGTGGAATCGAGATGGGATGCTAGAGTAATTTCACCGAGTAAAAGACGGCAATCGCTGATCCAGTCGCTTTGTGCTTGGAAAGCCTCATTGGCTTTCATGTGCGGGGAACCATCCTGGATCTCTTGCCAGCGCAAACGCAATTTTTTCCAGGATTCGCTAACACTGCTACCATTGCCGTATTGCTTATTAACGACTTCGATTTGCTGGAAGTCTTGCTGGATCGTTTCGTGCAACGATTGGAGACGGTCTTTTAAATTCGCATCCCCGGACAACAAGCCGTTTGTCAAACCTCGATGTTGAGGAATATGATCGAAAATATTGGAAAATGCCGCTATATATTTGATGCCATTTTCTTGCGACCGTATAGCTTCGGATTGCTGATTATAGTTCTTCAGCAAAAAATACTCTAAACTACCAATTAATAGAGCAATCAACCCCCCCATGAAAATAAATTTTTGATTGAGGGATAACTCTCGTAAATAACCAGCCCACCGATTGAACATTTAAACTCTCCGTATCTAAAATACCTTACTTGTTTTAATGAACTCTTATGCCATCATTTATATCTAACTGATCGACTGTTTTGATCGTAATATCTGTTTTCTCGATACTCTTGTGAAAATTTTATGACCTGCTTATCTCTTTCGAGCTTTGCACGAATCTCATAAACGAATCTCATAAACGAATCTCATAAACGAATCTCATAAACGAATCTCATAAACGAATCTCATAAACGAATCTCATAAACGAATCTCATCGGTGTCTTACTTTGAAACCGTTGCTATCATAGTCTCTTCTTCAAGAAATAAATTTTTGTTCACTATCTCGAATAGATAAACATCATTCAAATTATATATTTTTTGATTTTCCCATTCGCAAATATCGCTAATTAGTTTCCTTCGCTCTAGAGATAGAGTTTGAAACCGTTCTTCAGAAACGGGCATCAAACAGCGTGTGGGAATCGAGCGATGTCCTCGGAATCTCTCTACAAGTATCCCGATCGTTTGCATTTTTTTAGGATGACGAATTACGAGTAGTTTATAATCTCGTTCGTTTGACGTATCTGAGTTTAAATAGCGATTTAGAGAAATAACCGTGATCAGTTCACCTCGAAAGTTCACCACGCCTCGGATTAATGGATTTCGCAATGGCAGGCGAGTCATGGGTAACAGAGGGGAGGCCGCAATCACTCGGTCCATCGAGACCATCCACTCTTGATTTCCTAGCCCAAAGACGAACGATTCCGTTCGATTTTCTTGCTCTCCTTTAGCTGGATCTGATTCTTCTGATTCTTTATTAGCAGAGAATTCACTTTCTAAAGAATTCGTAAATTTACTATCCTTCTGATTTACCAGAGTGGTCTGTTGACTGTTCTCTTGCTGGTTAATCACCCCCCCATACAATTGATCGATTTCTTTCATGAACGAATCGATGATTTTGGTAGACTGTTTCTGGGTGAGAATTGCTTCTACTTTTGCTTCTGTTTGACAAGAAGCATTAATGCCATGATCGGTCAAACTTTGCGCTAGGAATTGCAATCGATGCGTGCCGGGCTGATAGGATCGAAATCGCAGAAAGAGAGAATGCCTTTCACCCGGTTTTAACTCGGTTAGCGAATACGATTTGCAAGAGATATGGGTAGACTCGGTTTCACATTGTTCTGGGCGCAACATATCATCGATCGGTACTAACTCTTCTGGGAATCGAACCGATAACTTGATCGGTTTCGTGGAATCATTTCCTGAATTCTTGATTTCCAATCGACAAGGGAACGATTCCCCCACCAAACAAGAAGAGAGATAATCGAGGTGCATCCCGAGGACCGGTTTCACTACTTCAAATTGGCAAGCTTTCTCCGTTCGTATATAATCTTCGGCAACGATAGCAACGCGCACCGTAAATTTGCCAGCTTCGATCGCTTTGACAGGAATTTGAATGCGTTTCATTTCTTCCGCATGGATCGAATCTAATGGCAAGGTGAGCGATGATCCTTGTGGATGAAAAATCCCTTCTGGAAGAACAACATTCAATTTGGCTTTTTCCAGTTTCCAGTTGCCTTGATTCGTCGCCGTTACCAACAGCGAAAATGGTTCAAAAATGGAAACCTGAATCGGTGCCTGTACTCCTACTTCCAAGCGCGGGCGGACGATGGGGGCTTGGAATTGCATAAATTGAGAGAAAGTAGCGTGGAAGAGAGAATAATCCGAAGGAGTGATTACGGCATCGGCATCTGGTTGCACAATGACACGCAATCGAAACGCTTCCCCTGCGGCTAAATTTCCTAAATGCCAAATAATCTGACGGTCATTTACTTGCGCGGGGGGTTCAGTATGTAACAATTGCACCCCTGGAGGCAACTCATGGCGGATAGAAAAGCTATACGTTGGTCTATTGGCACTAATTCGAGCAGCAACTCCATAACCAATCGCCAAAAGCGATTGCACCTGATTCGTATTGCCGAAAGATTCTATCACTGGTTCAAAGGATAACTCTTTCGAATCGATCTCCTTTGGTGGTGCTCCTAAATCGCTTTTCTGTTCTTCAGCTTTCTGTTCTTCAGCTTTCTGTTCTTCGGCTTTTTCTTGAATCTCAGTGGAAACATTCTGTCCGATTAGCTCCTGAGACGCCGACTTTTCAATAGTACTTTTCTGGTTCGAATCAGCGAAAGGAGCCAAGGAATCTATATCTTGATGTTCCTGGTTCTTTAATAATAATTTCTGAAGTTCCTGTTCAACTGGTAAATCTGTCGAGGGGATTAAATCTGAAAGCGAACCCAACGGAACATCTTTTTCGGCTTTTGAGGCCGTTGAAACTTCCAAGCCTCTCTGTAGATGAGATTCGAGTATTTCCTGTTCATTTCCTTGCGAACGAATTTCATTTTTGCTTGGATCGAAGTGATCAGAGAGAGAAGGACTCTCTGGACCTGTTTGCTTGAGTTCCACATGATTTAAATCAACGGAGGAAGATGATGAAGATGGATCATTCGGCTTTGGTGGCGAACCCGCATCGCGGTTTTGCTCACTTGTCAGAGAGGGCGCTGTGGATTCAGTTACAACTGGCATTGGTGGTAAAAAGTCCATTGTTAGCCAATTGGGTAACTGAAAGCCATTATTCTCAGATTTATCTCCATGACCATGGAGACATGGCAAACCGGTTCCCTCAAAAGAGGAAGCATCTGAAGAGGAGCGCGGAGGTAAATCTAATCCGAAGTCAATCATAGCTCACTAACAACCTTTAGTAGATTCCATGCACCTTACACATTATTCAAAAATAGGAAAGTAGCATTTCAGTTGCCTAACAAAAGCAAGGATTATCATTGTTTATGGACTTGTGCAAATCGATTCACTTGATAAAGTAATTCCTCTTGGGAAACCGGTTTGGTCAAATACGCATCTGCTCCTTGTTTCAATCCCCAAAAGCGATCCGAATCTTGACTTTTGCTGGTTAAAAGGACAATTTTAATACCTCGAGTATCTGCTGAATTTTTTAGTTGGCGACAAACCTGGAAACCATTTTTTTTTGGTAAAACAACATCGAGAACAATCACCGCTGGGTGCTCGATGGTCGCTTTATTCACCGCATCATCTCCGTCCACAGCGGTTACAATTCGATACCCCTTATCTTGCAGCGTTCGCGATACCAAACGCAGTTCTGTGGGGCTATCATCAACGACAAGAACTAAAGGATCCATTATCATTTTCTCCTTGGAGCGAATGTTACAAATCGGTTTTGCCATCCAGATTATATTTTGGATCGGCTTTCAGATTAGTAGAGAAAATAGAAAAAGACTTCGTGACTATCAAAATTTCTCCACCAAATTATTGTCTCGTTTCGGAGCGATTCATCTTGGAATAAGTACTTTAAACATAGACCTGATTATCGACTGAACATCATTTTAAATCTATGAAAAAAATAATGGCTATATAAACTGCTATCTGGCCATATTTTCAAAAAAAAATTAAAGCGCAAATATCAGATCGATATAGCAAAATGGAGGTAAGGGCAATTGCTTAATCCTATATTCGTATACACGAACATAACGTCTCAAAAGGCTGAGATTGTTCTAACCAAGCTAGAGGAAGTAAAAAGCAATACAGTTAAAAAATTACAGGGCATTTTTCAGAGCAAAGTTTCCAGCTCGCTCAGATAACAGCTATCAGATAACAGCTATCAGATATCAGCTCGGGTTTAGTCTCTGAATTTCAACTAGAAACACTGCTGCCGTTTCTACCCAGGCTCGCGAATTCCCTCCTGCTCGAATGTGAGTCGTAAACAGACTAAAATAAGTCTGCATAATTTCATGCATTTCGGTCATCAGGCGAACGAATTGCAACCGATCTTCCTCACCGAGATTCGATTTTTTGGCAAAAATACTAAAAATACTTTTTTTGGGGAACCGATTGTTCAGCTGTTCCGCTCCGGCAAAAAATGTTTGAATCTTGGCGCGCAATCGGAGTATTTCTTCGTTTTCGAGCACCGTTAAGTGGTGATCCTGATCAAAAGCAACTAATTTTCGAATCAACCCAAAAACAAAGGGAAGCATGCTCGGAAAATCCTTCTGCTCTGCCAGAGGTTCCAACTTCGAGCGATCATGCTCCAGATCGGAGAGTAATTGCAAAAGATCCCCTTCGAGAGTCGAGTACGACTTCGATGGTTGAGGATTTGGAATTTTAGTTTTGGTCGAGGATCGATCGAACGACGCTTCGGAAAGCCTCGTCATGGATCGATCGCTCGTTATTCGTTCCTCAGACCGTTCATTAAAGCGAATCGATGGATTGCTTTTACTGGATGGATTAGAAGAGACCGATGAAAGGATCGATGCAGATTTTTCGTTCATGGGGGTCATCATAGTTGAAGTCAATTGAAATATTCCACTCATATTCGATTTTTATCTCTATATATATCTAGTCGTTAAACTCAGCAGAATCGTAAAATTATATCGTCAATTCCAGTTTAGTTATTTCTCATAGAGGCTTGAGTCATGTTCCAAAACCCCATTTTTCATAACCCTACACACCTACCAATTCCCGTTCCGGGATTCGGCAATACTCCTGGACTACCTTTAATAACGCTTGCGGCTCAAAAGGCTTGGTCAAATAGAGAGTAGATCCAGCCATTTTTCCACGCATTTTATTAAATAGTCCATCCTTTCCAGATAGCATAATGATAGGCAAATTTGCTGTTGCTTTTTTACCACGAAGCTGTTTGCAAAGCGTATAGCCATCCATACCAGGCATCATGATATCTAGCAAAATGAGATTCGGAGGGCCATCCTGTTCAATAATTTCTAGAGCCTCTTGGCCATCGGAGGCTTCGATCACCATGAATTGTTGTCTTTGTAAAGTAATGCTCACTAGTTTACGAATCGTGGTACTATCATCGACGATCATCACTTTTCGAGTTTCTGCTCGCTTTTTCTCTTCTTGAATTCGTGCTTCATTTTCTTGGTGGCGTAATCGGTTCTCTAGAACTTTTATTTGAGCGGCAAGTCCTTCATGCGCTTGTAATCGCAAGGCCCCCTGGAATTGCCCTATCGCTTCACGTATTTGCTGGATATTCAAATAGGCTATACCGATATAACAATGCAACGCAAAATCTGGTTTCGAGCGAACACGATTTAACATTCGCTTGATCCCTTCGCGGACAAATTCTTCATCGGCGCTTCCATTCCTCAAAATATTCTCAACGTCCACTAGTTGCAATATCGATCCACATGAGGAACACGTAATCGGTTTACTTGGTAAATTTGTCTCGCAGATAGGGCATTGCCAACTCTGCCTCACGGTTTGAATTTTTTTTCGATAATGTTCCAGCGCCGTTGGTATCCGATCATTCTTCGGATTAATCTCTTGCGCTTTTTCCAGATATTTCACTGCTTCTTCTGGCGTTTCAGCGACACTGGCCAACCACATCAAAGCATTCTCATCCCGCGGATTATCCTGAAATGAATCGAGAAATAATTGACGAGCTTGCGCTTTTTTCCCGTTTTTGGCTGCAGCTACTCCGGCCTGGAATCGAACCTGTTTTATCCCTGATCTCGCGTGTTCATGATTGGGATTGATGTTCAAAACTTTTTGCAACGTTTCCAGTGATTCTAGAGGATCTTTCGCTACCCCTGCAAACCACAGTAACGCCATTTCGTTTTTTGGATCCTGTTGAATAACTTGAGATAAAATCGCGCGAGCCTCATCTGGTCTATTCCCTTTTGCCAGTGAAATACCTTCGCGAATCATTTCAACGACGTTCGTTTCCGACATTCTTAATACTCCCTTGGCATTCCCTTTATCAACTTCGAGTATATCCTTGTTTTTTTCCCTGGCGAATCCTCATTCCCACTTATAACAAACTGCTTCAAATTCCTATTGTTTGATATTATTTGTAAGATAATATTCCGCAATTCATTTTGCGTTCATTCGATTTATTTCTTGATCGAACTTTTAAGATTATCTCCTGCTTTTTCGATGTTATCGATATTCTTTAAATGATTTATCTGACCCATAATCTGTGCCAATCATTTTTCTGAGCTGCTCTAAGATTTTTTAGTCTCTTATAGATTCTCTTCTGAAAGATCCCTCTTCCTAAAGATTCTAATCAAGAATTACCCCTAATCCTCAATATTCACTCACAATGGTCACTCACAATGGTCACTCACAATGGTCACTCACAATGGTCACTCACAATGGTCACTCACACAAGAACCCAGAAAGGGATTCACCTTGAGAATTTCTGGGGTGTGCGAATAATTTCCCAATTTCCTGGTGTCACTTTCAAACTCATTGAACTGTAGTTCAAAATATTTTACAATGCCAATAAAAAATTAAATTTCATTTCGATTTTTTGCTGACAAACGAATTTTTCATGTTTTTTATCGAAATTTGACCTTTATCCGATATTCTTTTTTTCTATAAGTATAATTTTTTTATCGAACTAGAAATCGATATGCAATTTCTGTGTCATATTCTTGCAGTTATGATTAGTTGTAAAGAGGACTAGTTGTAAAAGGATAATGATTAAAATTGGAGTTGTTTGTAAGTACAGAATGAGATAGCTTCGCTAAACAGCTAATGGATGTTTTGAGGAACATCAACCCAACAATAAGTACAAGATTTTTTCATTTTTTAATTTGTTCAGTAACTGCTAATGGAACTTTATGAGCTGAGGTTCTTGTTTTTGGGGTCGACTTTAATATTTGCAATCGTTCTTGTAGAAGAGAGTATCTCTTCTGCACATCGATCTGTTTAACCGCGAGCTGCAACGCATATCGTGACCCAACAACCACGACCATTTTTCGCCCACGGGTTATCGCCGTATAGAGCAAATTTCTTTGTAACATTTTGAAATGCTGAGTATGCAAGGGCAATATAACTACAGGATATTCACTTCCCTGTGATTTATGGATCGAGCAGCAATAGGCTAAGGTTATCTCATCTAGTTCGTTGAAATCAAATGGAACCTCGCGATGATCAAATCGGATTAATATTTCTCGTTCCGTGGGATTGATCGAAGTAATCCAACCAACATCTCCATTAAAAACCTCTTTTTGGTAATTGTTTTTGAGTTGCAATATCTTATCCCCTTCTCGAAAGGTAGTTCCCATTCGGGATAATTCCGCTTTTTGTTCTGATGGTGGATTCAAGATAGCTTGTAATCGTTCATTGAAATGCAGTACCCCCAAATGGCTTTTTTTCATCGGAGACAGAACCTGAATATCACTTTTGGAATCGAAACCATAACGTTTGGGAAGACGATCCTGAACATAAAACAAAATTTTATCTAGAATCTTCTCGGGCTGATTTTCCTCGATAAAGTAAAAATCCCCCTGATACGGCGGGGCAGATTCCGGAAGTTCCCCATGATTGATCGCATGAGCTGCCTGAATAATATAACTAGTATTTGCCTGCCGAAAAATCTCATTGAGGCGAACGGTATGCACCACTTGACTGGCGATCAAATCTGCTAACAAACTACCTGGACCCACCGATGGGAGCTGATCCATATCTCCAACTAAAATCAAACAAGTCCAGGGTGGCAGAGCACGCAACAATTGATTCATGAGGACTATATCGACCATGGATGTCTCATCCACTACCAGCAAATCGATATCCAGAGGTCGTTCTCGATCCCGTTTGAATCCCCCTTGTGCAGGATCGAATTCGAGCAGTCGATGGATGGTTTTCGCTTCGCGGTTCGTCGATTCGGTAAGACGTTTTGCAGCTCGTCCTGTTGGAGCTGCGAGTGCAATTCGAAGCTGTTTAGCTGCGAATATCTCCAGGATTCCTCGGACAATTGTCGTTTTGCCAACCCCCGGCCCGCCAGTGATGATCAAGACCTTCTGTTGAGTCGACACTTGAATGGCTTCTCGTTGTTTGGGCGCGAGGGTTATTCCCATTTTAGTTTCCACCCAGTTCAATGCCCGATCAACATCGATTTGTGGTAACGGGTGATCCCCTTCTTGTAATTGTAAAATCGCCCGCGCAATTCCCAACTCTGCCATGAATAACGGTTTCAAAAATAACCAGGATTGCTTGTCTGTTTCTGTTGGAAAATGAGATACAGGAGAACTCGATTTCACTTCTGAATTTTTCTGCTCTAACTCGTTTTGCTCGGTTCCTATCTTCGTTGTTGGTGGGTATTCTCGAACAAATTCATCCTCCTGACGACCCACTTCGATCGCTTGCCGTATCAGATCTGGTGAAAGCATCTTTTTTCGATTCTGGTTCTCAGAATCGGTTTCTTTAGATTGCTTTTTCTCCAAACGGTTCTCTTCGGAGTGGAGATTCTCCGACTCCATTTTTTCTTCAGAGTTGTTTGAATCAACTTCACAAGCGGGAAGCGTTTCTTCCATCGTTTTTTGTATCACTAATTCTTCAGGATAACCGACATGCCCATCCAGAGCCATTTGAGTAAGAATATAGCGCACCGCTGCACGAGCACGTAGTGGGGAATCGGGCTGAATCCCCATTCGCAAAGCTAATTCATCTGCTGTTCTGAACCCAACTCCCCAAATATCTGCACTCAATCGGTACGGATTGCTTTTTACTTGCTCAATCGCTTTTTCTCCATAGGTTTTGAAGATGCGAATGGCCCGATGGGTTCCAATACCGTAGGATTGCAGAAAAACCATTATATCGCGAACACCGCGCTGTTCTGCCCAACTATCCCGAATCATCTTTAACCGTTGCGGTCCAATCCCCTTTACTTCCGAAAGAAATGTAGGGGATTGATCAATCACCTCTAACGTTTTTTCCCCAAAGACTTCCACGATTTTTTTTGCATAAGTTGGTCCAATTCCTTTTACCAATCCTGAGCCTAGGTATTTAATAATCCCCGCTAGAGTATGCGGTGGCGTATTTCGAATTTCTGATGCCTTGAATTGCAACCCGTGTGCCCGATCGGTAACCCATTCCCCTAATGCTTCGATATATTCTCCGGATACAACACTCGAAAGGGTACCAACAACGGTTACCAATTCCCGTTTTCCTGGGATTTGTACCTTGAGTACTACATAACCGTTATCTTCGTTATGAAATGTAATTCTTTCAATATTTCCAGTTATTTTGGTGGACATATTCTTTCACTTACTCTGACTTATCCTTCATCCAAGAGATTTTATATCATTCGGATATTTTATTCCTTTACTTGTTATCGAGTAAGAAATTACCTCTTAATAGTAGCATATTTGTAGTAACATATTTGTAGTAGCATACCTGATGAAGTGATATTTGTCTTCGTCAGTAGAGTCTAACTTTTATTGAAACAGAATTAAATAATTAAATACGAATTGACTAGCTTACCAAGTTTCATCCTA
>JAKBAI010000300.1 GCA_021809185.1 Planctomycetota bacterium | reverse complement strand
GATTTGAATCTCGCCTAATTCGGTCTCTTTATTAATTAACTGGCGTTGGCGAATGGTGCGTTGCCGGCGCGATTTTCGAATCCCGAACGTCCTGGTTTCTCGGAAAATGATATTCTCTAACGCCAAAAGCTGATCGTCATGGCATAGTGCCGTCAAAAGTACTGCGGGGCGCCATTTTTTCATCTGAATTGGTATTAGATAAACATCCAAGGCCCCCGCAGAAAGTAATAGGTCACAAGTATGGCCAATCACTTCGGGGGTACAATCATCTAAATTGGTTTCTAGCACCCAGATTTCATCATTTTCGCTGTGGGCTAAAGAGTTATTACCACTCGTTTCTGTTGCCAAAGCCGAATCGCTTTTTCCGATTGTTGGTAGGGCTTTGCCAACAAATAAGCGCAATAAATTTGGCTGCTCCCCAAAATCTTTCTTCCCGGCTCCATAACCGATGGTTTCTATTTTCATGGGCGGTGAATCGACAAATTGCTCAACAATCGTTGCTAAGATTGCCGCACCGGTGGGGGTTGTCAATTCCCCTTGGATATTGCTAGCAGCAATCGGGATATTTCGTAGTAATTCCGCGGTTGCCGGTGCTGGGATCGGCATGATTCCATGTTGGCATTTTATCGTCCCTTTGCCAGTGGGTACTCTGCTACAAGTAAAGGTATCGACCCCTAAGGCATCTAAGCCAATAGCGGCACCAATAATATCAGCAATACTGTCCAAGGCACCAACTTCATGAAAATGTACTTTTTGGATATCCATTCCATGAACTTTGGCCTCTGCTGCTGCTAAGTTATGGAAAATCCGGAGTGCAAGCGATTTTTGCTTTTGGGTTAAATTACCCTGTTGTAAAATATTTTCGATATCGTTCAAATAACGATGATCTTCTTGATCGGGAGCGTTGACAATAACGTTAGTCGCGCGAATGCCGTTGCGTTTCACCGTTTCGACTTCAATCTCGATAGGCAACTTCAAGGAATCAATCCCTGATACAATGAGCTGCGCATCCACCCCGCTATCGATCAATGCGGCTAAGGTCATGTCCCCACTGATTCCACTAAAACAATCGAAATGTGCTATCTTCATTTCTGGTTTTTCCAATCGATTCGATTTTATTCGATCTTTTTTAAGAATGGCCCAATACCTACCATCTATCAATCACCGTTTCTTTCATTCTAGTAAAAAAGTTCTCGACCGATGAGAGTTTTCATGACGAACATCTTAGGAAACGACAGAAAGAGAACAAAAAGAAATGAAGGGCGAATAAGTCAACGAAATCAATCAATTTTTACGGATCAATAAAGAATCATTTTCCGGACTGTTTTTGAGCGGTAGGGTCGATTTGCCACATGGAAAGAAAAACAGGGAGTTTCGAGCGGTCCATTCCGGGAACACTGGGTAAGAGCGCCGCTTGGATAGGTGTATTGGGGGAAACCGCATAAATAGAATAGGCAGGATCATTTTTACGGCGATACAAAACGGTTGCCGCTGCCGAGAGATGATAATATTGGCGAACATCGGAAATGATTTCATCGAGATCAGCAATTCGATCGATCAATCCCCGCTCCAAAGCCTGTTCTGCGGTAAAGATACGACCATCGAATACGGTCTGGTCTCGAGCCGGGATTTTTGGTCGCTGTGCACGAATATCTCGGATCATTGTTTGCTGATATTGGTCCGCCATTCCTTGGAGCCATTTTTTCGTCTCATCCGGAATTTTACGAACAACACTCCCCATATCGATATTTGGTCCCGCTTTGATCTCTTGCGGCACAATATTGAATTGTTGCATCAAATCTCGGAGATTATACAAATTCAGAATTACCCCAATGCCCCCAACGACAGATTCTGGAATGGCTACCATTTGGTCCGCTGCGGAGGCGATATAATACGCACCTCCCGTGGCATTATCTAGTAGACAGGCAATCACTGGCAGATGGGTGCGCTGGCGAAAACGAAGGAGATCCCGTCTCATCAGCCCACAAGCTGCAACACCCCCCCCAGGACTATTGATTCGCAAAATCACCGCTCGGATGTTGGGTTGTTTTTCGAGAGAATCTAGCTTCTCTCGAAATAAGGCAACTGGGTTTTCCCCTAACGAAGAAATTCCGGTATATTCATTGTTTAACAGAATGCCATCCAGATCCACAATCGCAATGGTTTCGGAACTAGAAGTGGAATTACCAGAAGCGACCTCTTTAGCGATCAGCGGACCATCATCATTTCGGGGGGATAGATTGGCAGATACTTTGGTTTCTAATGGTCCTTTCAAATCGAGTTCATTCTTTGTTCGCAGAACCATATTCCGGCAGCTCATCGAAGATAAACTCAGCAAAAGAATGATCAAATAACATGAAGGATGAACATATTTTAGAATAATGATCGCCGATTTTTTCATAGATATTCTCAAAAAAGTTACTGATCTTCCCAGAATCGGCTTGTCAGATTATCTAAATTTAATTTTTATGTGGATATTGTGGATTTTATCTAATTTTCTTTGCTTATCTATTTGGTAAACTAGAAAAGATTTTTTAATTATCGCGATTAAACATGGAATTTAGTAGCCTGGAGCATAAAAAAGAGGGATCGGTGCCCCAAACAAGAAGATTTTATAGGGAATTTACCATTAAAAGTATTTGATTTATTCTCGGAAATTGGAAGTAATCTGTAATCTTGATAGCTCGGTTAAAGAGATTATTAAAAATCGGGTGAGGATGGGATAGATGCACTTTAGCATTGTGTTACTGAGAAATTTAACGCGCAGACCAACTCGAACATTTCTAACCATGATAGGCATCTCCTTGGCAATTGCTGCGATGGTATCGTTACGAAGTGTTTCGCAACGATTTCGCGAAGCAACGCAAGAGGCATTTCAGCGAAGAAATGTCGACCTGGTGGTCATGGCCGAGGGGGTTCCCGATCAGCTCAATAGCGATTTAGATGAAAAGATTGGCGAGCAGATTTTAGCTATGGAGGGGGTTGAGAAAGTTTCTGGGGGGATGGTCGAACTAAGTGATGTTAAACGCGGGAACGGAAATATTAATGTTATGGTGCAGGGCTGGCCGAATAATGAGTTCGATTTCCCCGAATTAAAATTATTGGAAGGGCGCTGGTTGCAGCTGCACGATGAAAAACAGGTAATGCTGGGGATGAACCTAGCTAAAAATCTCAAGAAAAAAGTGGGCGAATTCGTTAAAGTGATGGGGGAAAATTTTGAAGTTATTGGAGTATATCAGAGTTTTGTCGTGTTTGAAAATGGGTCGATGGTTATGCCGTTGCATCAGCTCCAACAATTGTCTGGCCGCAAAGGGAAGGTGACCGGTTTTTCGGTTGTCTGTCAAAATGGAAATAGCTCAATCGAACATGCTAAAAATATCGAGCGGGTTCGCAAAAGCATTGAAAATCTGAAACCGACGGGCAAAGGCCGAACCGCACTTTCGGCCATGCCGACTCGCGAATATGTCGACAATGCACTTTATCTACGAATGTCGAATGCCGTATCCTGGATGATCTCTCTAATCGCGATTGTTATCGGTACTATAGGAATGCTCAATACTATGATGATGTCGGTTCTAGAACGAGTCAAAGAGATTGGCATTTTACGCGCGGTAGGCTGGACCAAAAGACGGATCATCCGGATGATTTTGGGGGAATCGATCTGTTTATCGCTTGGTGGCGCGATACTCGGGATCCTCTTAGCATTTACCACTACTTTTGCTTTATCCAAGCTACCGATGGTCAGCGGGTTTATTGATGGGGAACTGTCAATGATGGTTGTGATTGAAAGCCTGATCGTAACCTTCATCATGGGACTACTAGGCGGCTTACTCCCAGCGTTTCGGGCATCGCGATTAGAGCCAACGGAGGCCCTGCGACATGAATAAGGACTCTCCCTCTAGCTTAGACTACCCCCCAGACCACTCCTTAGTCTACCCCATAGACTACCCACCAATGCCGCTAAGAAAATTGTCTCTACAGGAAATAGGAATATCTGAACATCAAAAGATAAGTATCTTACCTCTCAATCCAGATAAGATAGTCCGGACGACCCCTCTTATGAACAACGAAAACTTCATGCCTAGTACCGATTCGAAGTCGATGGAACCGATCTTAATTGTTCGGGGTATAAAAAAATCGTATCCTGATGGTCGAGTGAATGCCCTGAAAGGGGTCAGTTTTTCAGTTCAGCGGGGTGAATTTTTGTCGATTATGGGGCCGAGCGGCAGTGGCAAATCGACTCTATTGAATTTGTTAGGAACCCTCGATCGTCCCGATGAAGGGGAAATATTTATTGGCAACGAATCGTTGAAATCGGCTAAGTCTTTTGATCGGTTCCGCGCGCTACATATCGGGTTTGTGTTTCAATCGTTTTTTTTATTGCCGACTCTAACCGCAATCGAAAACATTCAGATCCCGATGTTTGAAGGGCGGTACAAAAACGCTCGAGAGCGATTACAAAAAGCGGAAAATCTTCTAGAATCGGTGGGGATGATGCACCGGCGAAATCATCGACCGAATCAACTCTCCGTTGGGGAACGCCAACGTATCGCGCTAGCACGCTCGCTGGCCAATGACCCGATTTTGCTCTTAGCGGATGAACCGACCGGCAATCTCGATAGCCATACCGCTGAGGATATTCTCGATCTTTTAATGCAAATCCGCAAAGATCGAGCGCTGACGATTGTCATGGTTACCCACTCTGCGGAAGTAGCTCACCGCGCTGATCGGCTCATCGTTCTCCGCGACGGTCTTTTGGAAGAAGAAACTATTCTCGTCCATCCTAACGATGGCCAAACCGATCTGCCACCAACCACAACCAAATAGCAGGATCGGCTCCTGGAACCCTCTTTTATTGATATCAATCAAGATCAATAGAACCCATTAGGGATCACTTCGCCTCCTGCGCGGGAAGCTAAGAATGGCATAATCGAATCGGCGGCGTAAGGGAGAAAGTGTACCGACCCATCCGCAAAGAGAAAATTCGATCCCCCTTCGTGCAGACTCCAAAAGTGGAAAGCGTCGCAAAAATCCCCGATCTTGCCATTTTGATAGTGTTGAATTATTGATGCACAGCGATTAGGACACTGTTGGATATCGCAGCGATCGCGAACCCCAAGAATAGGGTAATTATGCCAGATCCCTGGGATATATAGTCCTTCCCAAAAACCAAAGGGATAAAGTAAGTTGTAACTTAAGACGGGTGGTCGTTCCCCGTTCATGAGAT
>JAKBAI010000053.1 GCA_021809185.1 Planctomycetota bacterium | reverse complement strand
CTGTCCTCTGCTTACTTACTTTCCCAGCCAACTCTTCTTTCTCTTCCTACTCTATCCTTCTCTCTCTGTCCTCTGCTTACTTACTTTCCCAGCCAACTCTTCTTTCTCTGCCTACTGCCTACTGCCATCTGCCTACTGTCTTTCTCTGCCTACTGCCTACTGCCTACTGCCATCTGCCTACTGTCTTTCTCTGCCTACTGCCTACTGCCATCTGCCTACTGTCTTTCTCTGCCTACTGCCTACTGCCATCTGCCTACTGTCTTTCTCTGCCTACTGCCTACTGCCATCTGCCTACTGAATCATGCTGCACGAAACACCGCGCAGCTATTGCTCCCACCAAAACCGAATGAGTTCGAGATAGCTATTTGTACTTTTTGTTGACGAGAAGTATGGGGAACATGGCAAAGGTCGCAATCGGGGTCTGGATTATCGAGATTAAGAGTGGGGGGGATTGCATCTTCTTGGAAGGTTGAAAGACATGCTAATGCTTCGAGTGCAGAAGCAGCGGTTAGAAGATGACCGGTCATGCTTTTAGTTGAACTGACCGGAATAGCGGAAGCATGTTCACCAAATACTTCTCGGATCGCCTTCGTTTCCGAAACATCGCCAACGGGGGTACTGGTACCATGAGCATTGATATAATCGACCTCATTGGGGTTGATCTGGGCATCTTTGAGCGCAGCTCGCATGGCGGAAACGGCATAGGTAGGATCGGGAGAGGGGATCACCAGGTGATAGGCATCGCTAGAAAGCCCACAACCAGCGAGTTCTCCATAAACCCTAGCTCGACGTCTTCTCGCTTGGGATGCTTTTTCTAAAACAAAAATAACTCCGCCTTCGCCAAGGACAAAGCCGTCGCGGTCGCGATCAAACGGGCGCGAAGCTTGCTGGGGCCGATGGTTTTGGCGGGTTAAAGCACGAAGATTGCCAAAACCAGCTAGGGTCATGGGAGTTACCGCACAGTCGCAGGCTCCCGCTAAACAGACATCTACCCAGCCTAACTGTAACCATCGTCGTGCTTGAGCTAGGGCAAAATTGCCGGTTGCACAAGCAGCGGAGATAGTGGTTGCCGGACCGCTCAGGTGTAGTTTTTGCTGGATTTCTAGAACAGCGCTTGGGGGATCGAATGCAGGATCACACAGGGGATTTCCATGGACAAGGGTACCTGTTTCCCATTCCAGAATCCATTCGGCCGCGGTACCCATTACTAGGCCAATTCGCAATCGATCTCGTTGGTGCCAATAATCGGCATCGACAAGGGCATCAATCACCGCGGAGAGCATGATCTGGTTTAGTTTAGGATGACAATAAAAGTCTTCTTCAGACCATTCCTTTGGGCATTCGATCGATTGAAGAGTCGCGGCGATCTGACTGGGATGGTTCGTAACTTCAAAGTGCGAAACGCGCGATACGCCAGATTTACCTTCCAATAAGTTACGAGTAATTTCGGTAAACGAATTGCCAATCGGGGTAGCTGCTCCAACGCCGGTTATCCAAACTGGATCTTTGCTGGTCATACAATTCTCCCATGCTCGGCGTTCTCATTCGCGGGCAATGCGGTTACCGTTTGGTTGAGATCTGTTTCGCCGTCAAAATTGTTGGTTAGTCGTAAGCCAGGAAATCGATGAGAATTTTCCAATCGGGTGTCCATTTCTAATCGATACTTTTCTTGGATGGGGATTTGAGTATTTTCCACAGAAGAACACCATAATTGAATAGTTACTCCGGGAATCCTGGTAATCCATGGAAAATTAGTTGCAGTTGAAGTAGAATCGAATATCTGGGGAATTCGATTTTGGTACGAAGGGGATCTCGTCGGATTCGTCATAAAATGATCATCAGCGATTGATTTTTGATTTTCTGTTGAACTTAATATCTCGAATAAAGAATGTTTGTTAAAATGGAAATTGGTCGACCGAATCGAAAAATGATCATCATCTTCAAAAATAGCTTCTACCTGAAAATTCGAAGAATCTTGAGTAGTGCTGGGTAACGATTTCTGTAGTCCCAGAAGTAATGCCTGACAATGCCGGTCCTTTCTGGTTATCGATTCATCGGTCCAGCCAGTGAACATTAGCCAAACTCCTGGTAGTTTTTCCCCTTCCAGCCAAGCTAAAGCTGTTAGTAGGGCATCCGAATCGGTTCCAGGCATTCCACCAGTCCCTAGATTTGGGCCGTGGATTTTAAGGACTTGGCTCAATAATCCGGTTATCGAATGTAACGAACAATTGGGAATGAGGTGGGGAGAAACTGACCATGGCCCATTTTCGACCTGGAACTTTTGTATTGCGTCCATGATCTTGGGCCGACCTAAAAATTGGGGGCAAGCAACAAGTCCCCAATTCGAAAAATCTTGATCTGGATATTGTTTGAAAAGATCGGCAAAGACTAGAAGAGCAAGAAGGGTTTGTTCATCCGCTTGTTTAGAAATAGCGGTCGATAATGAACCTCGGAACGCTTCTAATGCTTGTTCTCGAACATGCCCAATTTCTGCCATGGGAACACTTCGGGACTGAATGTAACGTATCAATGCTTTAGATGTAACGGCAGTAATTTGGGGTAGTTTCACATCTTGTGAAAGCGATACTACGGCACTCACTGGGGTTCCTTTCCCTTGCAAATCCATTAAATGATTTTTATAATTTGGGCAGTTAGTATCTTCTGATCGACTCTTTTCCAAAATCATTTAATCATTTGCCCTGTATCCTTCAGGCTCTTTAAAAAAATTTTTCTTTGTAATGGGTATGAATTGTTTGGGTTAATAGTTAATGTAAAATTAAAGTCTATATTTCATAAACCATTACTTAATTACTTTAGTTTAATTCCTAGTTTAATTCCTAGTTTAATTCCTAAGACCCACTTTCCATAGTCCACATACAAATAACCTGAAATCAAATGATCCTTGTTATAAGAATTATTTAAGAAAAAATCCGTTTTTTGTCAATAAAAACGAAAATTTCTTCATTTTTGAATTACAAATTCAGTGTTCATCGCTCATTTAACATCCATTTATCGTCTTTTGTCCCCAGTATTCCTGAAAAACAGCTTCTCATAATTACGGTTTCTTATGTAAAATGAGAATTCCAAGCGATAAATTCGTCAAAATAGATCATCTTGTCAAGATCAATCTTTTCTTATCGGCAATCTTGTCAAGTTGGGCTAGTCAGGAAACAGATAATTGATTAAACTCCGAAAAATGAGTAAAAGGAGTTACTCGAACCCCCGGAATAAAAGAAGAAGATATGACGCTTCCGATACATACGATGGCAGAGGCTTTACAACAAACGAGTTTGATGCGCTTTATACGCCATTTTGAGGCAATGTTTCCCGATCTTCATATGAAAGATCTCGCGGTGGATCATATAGGCCCAGGGCGCGAAATGGTGATCAACAACCACCGGGTCATCAACTTCGGCTCCGATAGCTTTCTAGGGCTGGATCAAGATCCTCGTGTCCTTCAAGCTCTACACAAGGGGATCGATCGTTGGGGCTCTCACAACGGATCTTCGCGGGCCTTTACTAGTGTTGCTGCTAATGTCGAAGCAGAAGAACGAATAGCAGCTTGGCTGAAAACAGAATCGGCTCTCATCTATCCTTCCGTTACACTGACAAACGCAGGGGCCATTCCCGGTCTAGTGACCAAACATGATGCCATCTTTTGTGATGAATTCGCGCACAATTCGATCCAGGAAGCTACCAAAATTGCCAAAGCTGGTGGAACGCGAGTTTTCACCTTTCGCCATAATGATGTCGATCATCTCACCGCTCAGATCCAAGCGGCGCGACCCTATCGCCATGCCTTGATTACCATCGATGGCGTGTATAGTATGAGTGGCGAACTTCCCCCTTTGCGAGAATTTCATGAACTATCGCTCCGTAATCAAGCGATTCTCTATGTCGATGATGCTCATGGCACGGGAGTTCTGGGCAGCCACGGACGTGGGACGATTTACGATGCACTGGGTACCTACGAAAATGTCCTTGCGATCGGTTCCCTTTCCAAAGCATTTTCCTGCTTTGGTGGCTTCATCGGCTGTCCAAACGAGCTGCACCAGTTACTTAAGATCCGTTCCAATAGCTACGTTTTTGGTGGACCGGTACCCCCTTGTTATTTTGATGCTATTTTGACGGTCCTGGATATTTTCACATCATCCGAGTATGATCAATTAATCCAGAAACTCCAAAATAATCTTCAACATTTGGTTAACGGGATTCGCGCGATTGGGCTGGATGTTTTGGGCGGATTGACCCCCATCCTTTCCATCCCCATTGGTCACGAAGAAGATACCCTCCGAGCTGGAGCATTCCTATTTGAACAGGGGTATTATGTGCAATCGGTAACTTTTCCTGCCGTTCCCTATCATGGTGGGGTATTGCGAATTCAGGCCAATGCCAATCATACAGAAGAACAGATCAACGGATTGTTGGGAACGCTCGCGCTTATCGCTGCTCAACAACCTGAAAGTTCTGCTGCTTAAGCAGTAGGCAGAGAAGAGTAGGCAGATGGGCAGTAGGCGAGGAATGTAGACAGATGGCAGTAAGCAGAGAAGAGTAGGCAGATGGCAGTAGTTTATCCTCTTATTTTTATTCTCTTAATCGCCCAGATTTTTTCTTTCATTTCTTTGAATTCAATAGTTCTTAGACCTTTACATTCTTTAAGATTGTTATCTCAATTCTCATAAATCAGATATTTTTTGTGAAAAATGGGCAATGGCAAAAGAAAATCCTGTAAGGTCATTTTTTATAATCTCTGACTAGTTGCATATTTAATTTTACCTTTCATCGGTGCAGTAGCAAAGACATTCTTAGCTCTCTTCGGGGTTGGGACTAGCCTTGTCTGGCATAACTCGGAGAGGTGATAATCAAAAGCGGTTGGATAATGTTCTTCAATTCCCTTAAACGAGATTAGCCAAAATCGATATTTTGCGGGGGTTACTGGGCTATTGTCAAAGTGGAAAGGAATAATAAATTGAATTGGTTGATAGAATAATAGGAGAACGGTGCCAACAATAGGTAAAGGGGTCATGAGAATCTTGAAACTAAGCTGAAAATATTTGAAAGGGACTCATTCGGATCCTGGTCTGATTAAATACAAACCGTTCGAGTATAAAATCTGCTCTGAATTTTTATGGCAACGAAATTCGGATTCGTTGAAAGAATCGAATTTTTGAAAAATTTAACTTTTCAAAGTATGGAAAAGTGGAGAACAAGTTGATGATACCACTGCCGAAAGGTTTTCGGTTTGCTGCAATTCACTCGGGCTTAAGGAGTGAACCGAATCGTCTCGATTTAGCGTTGATCGTCTCCGATCGACCAGCCCAAGCAGTTGGGGTTTTTACCCAAAATCGCTTCCGAGCAGCGCCGGTTCTCCTGTGCCAGGAACGCTTACCCAGTACTCAGATGCGTGGTATAGTCATATGTTCAGGTAATGCCAATGCTTGCACGGGGGAACAAGGAAAACAGGATGCGGAGCGAATGGCGGAATTGTTGGCACAATCTCTGAAATGTTCGCCTGAACAGGTTCTGGTTGCTTCAACCGGTGTTATCGGTCGACCGTTGCCTATGGAGGTGATGGAAAAAGGGATTCCGAATGCTTTTCCTTTATTATCAGATAATGCCGATTCGGTGCACCAGGCTGCGCGGGCAATTTTAACCACAGATACCCGCACCAAGATAACTTACTCTACCTTCACGGTTCCCAATAGTTCTCACCGAGAGACGAAATCTCCAGGTAGCCTAAATGACCATTCTCCTGAAAAGGGAGAGAAATCTACCACAACCTATACCATTCTAGGGATAGCTAAAGGGGCGGCGATGATAGGTCCGAATATGGCTACCATGCTCGGATTTATCCTGACCGATGCCCCGATTGCGGCCCAACGACTGCAACCAATTTTGCAACGAGCGGCCGATCGAACCTTTAATTGTATTAGTGTGGAAGGGCATACCAGCACCAACGATACGGTCCTTCTTCTTGCCAATGGGCTATCTACTTTCTCCGAGAATTCCGGTACTTTGATCGATTCAGTTGTGCCAGGTCGCGGGGAGATCTCAGCGGCAGAGGAAGAGCGGTTCGCGCGGGAGATCGAAGCGGTATGCCAGCGGCTCGCGCACGAGATTGTCGCCGATGCCGAAGGGGGCAAACATATTATACGCTTGCAAGTCCAGGGCTGCCGATCGTTTGAAGAAGCACGGACGATTGCCAAAACGGTTGCGAACTCGGCGCTGGTGAAAACTGCTGTTTATGGTGCAGATCCCAACTGGGGGCGTTTTGTTTCCGCAGCAGGGTATTCATCGATACCCTTTGATATTCACCAATTGAGTTTATGGTTGGGAGTGATGAAGTTATTTGAAAAAGGGATGCCTCTCCCCTTTGATGCCGCTTTGGCTTCTGCTTATCTGAAAAATCATGTGGAAGTTACCCTGCGCTTTCAATTTGGCGAAGGAGATGCCGATTGTACCTTTTATACTAGCGACTTGACCCCAGAATATGTCCATTTAAATGCCGATTACACCACCTGAGTGCGTATGATAAAGTAAGAATCGTTTTTTCTGCTCGGAATTGTTCAAATATCGGTTCTTTAATTAATTCCAGGCTTTAGGGAATGGTTACGAATGTTAGAAATGTTAGAAATGGATATTGCTAGGATGCACTCATATGGAAACGATTATCGATCTTAACGAAATCAATCAGCAGTTTTACAGCAATCATGCGCTGAAAAATATTTCGCTGAAACTCAAATCAGGGAGGATCGGTTTACTTGGCCCTAACGGAGCAGGTAAATCGACTCTATTAAAAATCCTTCTTGGTCTGATTTCCCCTACTTCGGGTGAAGGGAAGGTGTTATCGGAATCGATCCAGAGCAGCAAGGTTAAACAAAGAAGCTTTTTTGGTTGGGGTAGAAATAATTTCACTCTGCGCGGCACTCAGCGCGGCAATGAACGATTACGGAAAAAAATCGGTTATATGCCAGAAGCCGATGCGTTAATTCCTGGGTTGACGGGCATCGAATATGTGGCTTTAGCGGGGGAACTTTACGGTATGCCACGCGCCCAAGCACAACGGCGCGCGCATGAAGTGCTTACCTATTTAGAGCTAGAAGATGCCCGTTATCGCCGACTTGAACAATACTCCACCGGGATGAAACAGCGGATCAAATTGGCTCAAGCCCTGATCCATGATCCCCCTTTACTACTTTTAGATGAACCAACCAGCGGTCTCGATCCCGCAGGGCGTGACGCTATGTTGCGATTGTTGTTAGAATTAGGGCGCGATTTCGGCAAATCGCTTATTCTTTCTACCCATCTCCTTGCCGATGTGGAAGTGGTTTGCGAACAGATTGTCATTTTACTCAACGGCTCTATTCGCTTTCAGGGAAATGTCGATTCCATCCGTTCTCAACAGCATGATCGTTACCGTTTAAGGATTCAGGGGGATAATCGAGATTTTTGTAAAGACCTTCAACTTGAAGGAATTGAAATTCTTTCCGAAAATAATCGTGGGGAGTTGCGAGTGCAGGTTCCTAAAGAATGGCAAACTAGGAATTTCTTTGTCTTAGCCGATCATCATCAGGTAATTCTTCGCGGTCTTGAACCTGATCAGGAAACACTTGAAGAACTCTTTTTGCGCATGGTGATTGTTAACTCCCCGACCCAAGTAGAATTGGCTACAAAATAGATCCCGTTCCTAACAGGTTAACCTCCTGGTCCGATCGACAAAAACGAAAATATTTAACGAGAACATGTTAGATCCATAGTAGAACGAGAAGAGGGTAAAACGAGATGAAGATAGAACGACAAAAACCGCTATACTAGGGATCAAAACATTGATTGTTCACAATTCAGATGAATAGAAAAAATGAGCAAAATAACCTGGAATAACGGGATAGATGATCGAAGATCAAAGAAGACTTGATTCTGCTAGCATTTAAGGGTGAGAAAATAGAAAAACAATGGTCAATCCGCAATTAGAAAAATCATCTCTTTTGCATTACCGTCCTTGGCGTGGTGAGCTGTCCGGCTCTTGGCGCCCCACTTGGGCCATCGCCCGTACCGCTCTGGGATTGCTTAGCCGAAGAAAACTCTTTTGGGGGCTTTATGGTTTGAGTGTGATGATTTTTCTATTCTTCTTTTATGGCCAGTATCTCCAGGTTTTTCTGGAACAACGGGTTACGGAAGAGAATATCCGATCGGGGGGGCTTTTCCCAAAAAATATTAAGCCAGAGACGATTCTACATCAATTACAAAATGCCCTTCAGCTCAACGGTTCGGCAGATACGTATGCCAATTTCATCTGGTTTGAAGGATATATAGTCATGGTGATTCTTGCCCTGATCGGTTCTGCGGCTATTGGCAACGATTTTCATCACGGTTCTTTACCATTTTATCTATCCAAACCGATTGGTCCATTTCATTATATTTTTGGAAAATGTCTCGCGGTGGGGATATTTATCAATCTGATCACGACCATCCCTGCGGTTTTATTATTTATCGAGTATGGTTTTATTGACACCTGGTCGTATTATTGGGATAACCTCAGGCTATTTCTGGGAATAATATTTTACGGAAGTCTAATAACCATTACCCTGAGTTTACTGTTGATCGCGACCGCGAGTTGGGTCAAGAGAACGATGCCGATGGTCATGATCTGGACGGTAATGATGGTGTTAGGCCGAATGATTCAGCGCTGGTTGGTCGATGGGCTTCATCTACGCAAAGAATGGCGGCTGATCGATATCTGGAACGATCTATATCTAGCAGGCCACTGGGCGTTGGGTACTCCGCATGAAGCTTTGCGACCCCCGTGGCAGATGCAGCCCAGTTATCATGCCGCGCTGCTCGTTATCGGGATTTGCATTGTCACCTGTATATTTTATTTACGCAAAAAAATCCAAGCTGTGGAGATTGTCGCTTGAATCGATCTACTTCTATATCTCCGGTTACTACTATGCCACCGGTTGACGCTATGCCGCAAGAATTTCCGGTTAGCGAAAAAGCGCCGCCGTTCAATAATCCAACTAAAAATATTCTCACTCCAAACTTAGTTGGGAACGATTCTTTGAAGCAATCGCCCCAGAATCCGATTCTTGGTCCACCGATTCTCGAATTTGCTCAGGTTACCAAAAGTTACGGTCCGGTAATCGGGGTCAATCATGTCTCGCTGGAATTGCGTGGAGGGATTACTGGTCTAGTTGGTGCAAACGGTGCCGGTAAAAGTACTCTGTTACGTTTAGCCGGTGGTCAGCTTCGCCCTAATCTGGGTGAGGTGAAAGTGAATGGCCTATCTTCCTGGGATTGGCGTGCCAAAAAATATATCGGCTATTGCCCCGATAGCGATGCCTTTTTTGAGGAGATGACCGGCTTTCAATTTGTTGAAACCATTGCTCGGCTCAATGGTTATAAAAAAATAGATACGCGCGAACGGACCGAACGAGTGCTCGAACAAGTTGGGATGAAAGATAGAGCCTATCGCCGTATTCGTGGCTATTCCAAGGGGATGCGCCAACGAATTAAATTAGCCCAAGCTTTATTGACAGATCCGGTTTTGTGTATTTTGGATGAGCCTCTTTCTGGCATCGATCCTATCGGTCGCCAGGAATTACTCCAGCTATTTCAGTCTTTGGCCGAAGCGGGCAAATGTTTACTGATCAGCTCACATGAATTAGAAGCTTTGGAAAAACTGACCAATCATATTATCATTATGGTACGCGGTCGTATTGCCGCAGTGGGTACATTAACTGAAATTCGCGATTTGCTTGCTAATCAGCCTTTGGCTATTCGTATCGATAGTGATCAGATCCGTACCCTTGCCGGTTTGCTGGTGCAATCGGAAGATGTCGTGGAAATTAATCTGCAACCCGATTTTCTAACCTCGGCAAAATCCGCAACAAACTCGATGGATCGATCCGATGGGCGAAACGCTTCTCTTGTCGTCCGTGTTATAAATCCGCTTCATTTTTTCCAGCAACTGAGCCGATGGGCGATTGAAGAATGTATCGAGATTCGCCATCTAGAAGCTCTCGACGATTCTGCCCATGCGGTTCTGGGTTATTTGCTGGGAGGAAGTGGCAAAACATGAGCCTATCGCACTCTAGCGAATCGACTAATCTGGAGAAATCCGCTGATCCCTCAACAGATCTTTCGACGATTAGCGAAAATCGTATGGACCCCCAACGAAGAACCAATCAAATCGAACCGATGCGGGACCATCATACTTCTACCTGGCGCGCCTGGCTATTTTTATGGAAATTTAGCCTGTTCCGCATGCTACGATTGCGACATACCATCGCCATTGCTTTTGGATTGTTATTACTTGCAGTACTTCTTATTGGTCTAATTCATGTGCGCTTTGGTTGGGATCGAACCAATTTCCGCTTGTCCCGCTTTCCCTTTCATCGATTGCAAATGATTGGTGGAAATGCTACGCTAATCGCTTTAGAAGACCATCCACAATATCAGAAGATTTTAAGAGAAAATGCTCCTTTAGCGGTTTTTTCTCGCTGGATCGTTTTTTTCTTGCTTCTCGGTTTTTTGTTACCATTATGGAGTTTATGTTTTTCAGTGAGTGCTCTCGGCAACGAACGCGAAAGTCGTACTCTGATCTGGTTTTTTACTCGCCCTATTCCTCGGTGGGGTATTTATTTAGCAATGTGGTTGGCTTTGCTCCCTTGGGCTATCGCCTTTAATGTCGGCGGTTTCTGGCTTATCTGTCAGATTGCTGGACCAACAGGACAAGCTGTCTTTACCCCATTCTGGCCAGCTATTCTCCTTGGCACCATCGCTTTTACTACAGTCTTTCACCTCTTTGCTTCGATATTGCCCCGACCGGCAATATTTGGGTTGCTGTATGCTTTTTTCTTTGAAACTATTCTTAGCGAACTCCCAGTTCCCGGAACTCTAAAACGGTTAAGTATCAATTACTATATTCGTTGTTTGATGTATCGCCCTGCAAACGAAATGAAAATACCCACCGAATCTGATTCCCTATTTTTGCCAGTTAGTAGCGAAACTGCTTGGATTACTCTGGCAATCGGCACTATTCTGCTCATGATTATCGGTATGTTCTTTTTTTCACGAAAAGAGGAACAACCTGAGGTGTGATGGCTCGACAGTATGCAGTTTGCAGTAGGCAGTTGGCAAGGAAAGTATGCAGTAGGCAGATGGCAGTAGGCAGTTGGAAGAAAGCAGCGGAAAGTAGGCAGTAAGCAGAATAAGAACCGTCATCCATACAAGTGGTTTATTAAGAACCATATACCCTCAGAATTTAATAAGATCTCCTCTGCCATCTGCCTACTGTCTTCCCCCGCCTACTGTCTTTTCTCTGCCTACTGCCATCTGCCTACTTTCCCCGCATACTGCCATCTGCCTACTGTCTTCCCCCGCCTACTGTCTTTTCTCTGCCTACTTTTTCTGCCTTCTTTCTTTCCCTGCTTTCTGTCTTTTCTCTGCCTACTGCCTACTGCCATCTGCCTACTTTTCCCCCCTACTGCCATCTGCCTACTCCTAAAAAATTTAATTTGTTATTTAAATCCGGATGATTTGAAGAATCGTCCTATATTAACAAACTGAAACTGTTTTTTCGATAAAAAGGTAATATTTATGAGAAAATTTCTTTGGTCTCTCCCAATTTTTGGTGCTGCAACATTGGCGGGAATACTATCCACCGATCGAGCGACTTCGGCTCCAAATTCTGTATCGAAATCGACCCCTTCTTCCTTACAATCTGCACAATCTCTCCCGATCACCCGGGTAATTCTTTTTAATTCCGGAGTTGGTCATTTTACCCGATCTGGGGAAATTACCAACGATGCGCGGATCGATCTGACTTTTCCTGAACAGGATATTAATGATTTGATTAAATCAATGGTTCTGGAAGATATGTCCGAGAAAGGGCGAATCTCTGCGGTAACTTATGATTCTCGTGATCCCATCGATCGCACACTCAAATCGTTTGCCATCAACCTCAACAATTCTCCCACATTCCCACAAATATTGACTCAAGCCCGTGGCGAAAAAGTAGAAGTTACCATGCTCACCACGGCAGTGGGTCAGCCCGGTACTCTCCAGGGTTCCATTATGGGAGTAGAAAAGAAAAAAGAAGCAAGCAAAGATGGCTCCGTGGAAGTTGATGTGATCAATCTCTGGTGTGCGGAAGGGGTTCGCAGCATCAAATTAAACGATATTGCCCGGTTGCGATTTTCCAATCCAGTCATCGAAAACGAGATTCGTCGAGCGTTGGAAACTTTGGCTTTATCCCACGATTCGCAGAAGAAAGCGGTTAGTCTGAATTTCAGTGGAGAAGGGAAACGAAAAGTTCGCGTGAGCTATGTGATCGAAAATCCGATCTGGAAGACCAGTTATCGTTTGGTACTATCACAAGAAGGGAAACCGTATCTGCAGGGATGGGCGGTTGTCGAAAATGCGACCGATGAAGATTGGAATGAAGTGGGAATGGGGCTGATTTCTGGTCGACCTATAAGCTTTAAGATGGATTTATACAATCCGCTTTATGTGCAACGACCAATGGTTGAACCAGAACTATTTGCTTCTCTTCGACCACCAACATATGCCGGGGGGTTCAATCAAAAACCGCATCAGCAGCAATTTGCGGGTGGGCCGGGAGGGATGCCAGTTCCTTCTGCTGCTCCTATGCCTCCTGGAAATATGCCCCGGTCTGGAGCTAAGAAAGAAAGTCGTGGTGCAGGAGGAATGAACCAATTGGGCCTAGCGGAGCAAGATCGTGCCCTGTATGCCCGGAAACTTGCGGAAGAGATGGATAAAAAACTGAACGTGGGTCGAGCAGCTCCATCGGTGGCCACCGCGTCGCAGCTCGGCGATTATTTCCAGTATTTGATCGATGTGCCGGTCTCTCTTGGCCGGCAGAAATCGGCTCTGCTTCCCATTGTCAATAAAGATATCGATGGTCAGCGTGTCTCCATCTACAACCCTAATGTTCAGGCCAAACACCCCTTATTGGGCTTGAAATTCAAAAATACTGCTGGGATGAATCTTTCCCAAGGGCCGATCACTGTTTTTGAAGGCTCTACGTATGCGGGGGATACTCGAATCTTAGATGTGCAAAAGAATGAAGAACGATTGGTCTCTTATGCGATCGATTTGGGGACAGAAGTAAGTGCTAAAAACGGCAATAACACTTCTCGGATCACCAAAGTAAGAGCAAACAAAGGGATCATTTATACCGAAACATTGATTCGCGAAGAAAAGGTATATGACATTGTCAATCGTAGCGACAAAGATCGTGTCCTTTTGATTGAACATCCCAATCGCAAAGGTCAAGGTTTCAAGTTTACTGGCAAGAATCAGCCTAGTGAAGAAACGGCAGATCTATATCGGTTTGAAAGCAAAATCGCTTCCGGCAAAACGGTCAACTATTCTGTGGTTGAAGAGCGTTCTCAAGGGGCACAATTTACTCTCACCAATTCTTCCGATGATCAGATTCGCTGGTTTATCAATTTAAATGAAGCTTCGGAATCGTTAAAAGGGAAATTGCGCGAAGCACTTGGCATCAAAGCGACCTGGGATAATTCTCGAAGGGAATTAGATAACATTAATCGCCGTATTCAAACGATTACCCAAGATCAGAATCGCATTCGCCAGAATTTGCGGGAAGTTCCCAAAGAAAGCAAAGCTTATAAAACTTATCTGGCCAAATTTGATGAACAAGAAACCGAAATGACCTCTCTGCACGAAAAACTCAAACAGATGCAAAAACAAGAGGAAATTTCTCATCGTAATTACGAACAATATCTCAATAATCTGACGATTGAGTAATCTAATAAAAATTTAATTCGAGAGTTTTTAGAGGGGGAAAATATTTACATATTTTCCCCCAATTTTTTGGCAAAGCCTATTGCTTATTTATTATGTTTGAATCTGCATTTTATTCGAATGAACTAAGATTACATTACTGTTCTGCAACTTCAATAAATCAGGACTAATAGACGAATTTAACGAGCAACTCCAGAAAATCAACTTTATTGATCTTTTGCTCGTAACCGATCTAGAGCCAGATGTGCGTATCGCTTGACCTGGGGATCAGGATCGTTCGATTGTAGTTCTATTAGCTTTGGAACTATTTTAGTGGCGACCTCGCGGCATTTCATGATGGCGATAATAGTTTCCTTGCGAACCGCTGCTTCTTTATCTTCCAAACTCCGGCACAGAGCGGGAAAGACTTCAGGTTGACTTGTTCCCACGTTCCCTAATTTAAAGACCGCTTTTCGACGCAATTGAGGATCAGGACTATCGAGGGTGTCAAGCCAATAGCGAAGCGGTTTTCCACCCGTGAGAACGATTCTCTTATCACGGCAACCAACCAAAAAAAATAGACCTATCAAAATTGGCAGATAGAAGCAACTTAGCTGACAATAACAGCGAGTTTTAGTTAAGTAATTGTACTTATAGAGTTTTGTAAGCATTTTAATTGTACCATTCTCCTGGAATAATTTCTCCATTGGAGCGAGTACCCAAAGCCTGGAAAATCACACTATCTATCGTATAACCTCCGTCGGCCAAATCGGAAGGGATATTTCGAATTAAATGAACGGAACCATCCGCAAATAAAACATTTGAGCCGATACCATGTCTGCTGGAAACATCGTCCAGACCGCCATCGGTATCGGTATTTGTGTTATTGAGATGGGAATGGTTGAGAGGAAATGTTGCTGCCGGGTAGGACGCGGCACCGCTACCAGGGCAGGGATTCAATGCGCCTCTTTTGATTACACTATCTGAGATTGCTCCAGCCCAGTTACTCTCGGCATTGGACCAAGCACGTTCGCTTATCGCTATCGTATTACTTGTGCCATCGCTTATCTCCAGAATGGTTGTCCGGCTATTTCGATAAAAAATTCCTAACCCAGTTTTGTCTGTCGTGGCAGATTCATCCCCTCCAATACAGGCAGCGTAACAGATCGGAGCTGCCGTCGCAAGATAATTTCCAAACGCATCGGATATAGTAAACGGTTGATTGGTCACAACATCCGAAGGACAAATATATACTGGGAGAATAATTCGAATTGCCTCAGCATTCATCGGATTTTCAATTGGAAGTGCAAGATTAAGATTTTGATACAAGTTCCCTTGTTCCAAATAAGGGAGTAGCGATGTGGACCAACTCCATCCCGGACTCACATCGGTTGACCCATCTATATATGGAGAATTGGCCTGATAGCCCGAAGGAAAATAGGAATAGATTCCATGAAAATTCTGTAACGCAAGTCCCATTTGCTTGAGTTTGTTCTGGCAGGATAGGCGATTCGCAGCTTCTCGGACCTTTTGGACCGCTGGTAATAGTAAGCCAATCAGGAGAGCTACAATGGCTAATACAACTAACAATTCGATTAAGGTAAATGCCTTTCGGTAAACAAACATAAACGAACCCCTTTCATTGAAAAAATGAGAGGAGCATTGCGTACGGAAAGTTAAATTTACGACGGAAGCTGAGCTGCCTCAAAACAATTTACATAGTTGAGAACAAAAATATTCTTAAAAATGAGAAAACCCATTTTTGCTATTGATACTAAGTCTCAGTATCAATAATGTATCATCATAATCGATCAAAACAAGTAGAATTTTAGTAAAATACTGGGTTTTAATTTTTACTTCATTCAATTAAAGGAGGAATTAATGGTCATCAATGAGGATAATTCAGTTGAAAATGGGTTATCGAATGCCGGTTTAGGCTCCAAGGTGACGGGGAACGGGAGCCAATCTTACCGATTGCAAACTAATAAGAGAACAAATTTAGATAACGCAGAGCACTTAGAAAATACAGAGAAAAAGGGTGATATTGCAAAAGACAAATCAATAGAAGTGTTATCCTCAAAAGAGATTTTTGGCGATGATCAGGAAGTCATTATCGAGCATGAAGGGGAACGATATCGTTTACGAATCACTCGGAGGGGGAGATTAATTTTGCAAAAGTAGAGGATCTTTTTTGCTTGAGCTGTCCTAGAGTCTTGAACATCATCTGATCGGTGAGCTGATGCAATCACAAGATCCTCTCGATCTCAAATAGCTTGGATTTACTTTAGCTCGGAGAATTTGCGAAAAGAGAATTTGCGGAAAAAGATTTTGATGAATGTAGAGAAAAATTCTTAGGGTTTTCAAAATCAATGTCCTAAAGAAGAATAAAAATCGATTTTGGGACTTTCAGGATAGGAGTAAAGTTAGGAGTAAAGTTTGAGCGATGTAAACCATAAAGTTACTCGATAAACATTCCATTTTATTTACACAATTTAATTACAGAATGTTCAAAAAGAATAACGGAAAAAAGCCATTCTCTTAATTGAAGTTTATTTTCCAGCGTTGGATTTTCGTAACGGGAATGATTGTGCAACATCTGATGGCTCACCGCGCATCGTAGGACAATTCGCTAATGACTACTTTCGAGTTTCCCATAATCTCCTGAAAAAGAAAACTCGTTATCAATTAAAATACAAATCATGGGATCAACTAAATTTTTAAATTTTTGCAAAAAAGACTTGAATTTCATTTTGAATGCTGTTAGAATTAAAACCGAGAATGTTATTAGAAGAAAATGGGAATAAATAATTTAAGTATTTAAGTTTTGTATTTAAGAAATCAATTATTAGATTGAGTCTATTTTTTGACAAGCCCAATTCGAAAAGCAAGAAATAAATTTTATTTTTTTCAAAGATTATGAACAAATTCTCCTTAAAAAGTATAATATGTAATGGGATGTAAATCTCAATGAATGCTTGAGTTTGAGAATATTCAGATTTGAGAAAGTTAAGAAGAATTCGATTAAGTAAGATCCGAAACAATCAGGATAGGATTAAATTTTTATGCAACTCCAAACCCTTAATTTTTGGTGTTTTACCAAATGGATAGGGGTGGTATGTATATTGATTTCTTTTTCGGACCGATCTCTTGCTTCTTGTGGCGATTACACAAAATCTAGAGCCATGTCAGAAAACATGTCTGGGATTATGAGTAGTCATTTCTTCGTGGATGATTTCCAATCCGATAATAACTCTTCTCCAGCCGATACCGATCATATGTGTCATGGCCCAAATTGTTCGCGATCGAACCGAGAAGCGATTGCTATTGAAATTACCGATTATCGACTGGTCATTCGAGATATGTCTCCTGTTTATGAATCTAATAACTTAGATCATTTCCTATCCAGATTTTTGACTATTTCCGATCAGCATTTGCCGGGATACTCCTCCTGTTTACGACTTTTTCGACCTCCTCGTTATTAAATCCTGGTTCTCTCTAGAGTAATGGTTGTGTCCATTTTCATAATACGATTTCATTATTATCGATGATAACGAATACGATCGTATTTCGCCTGCCGGGTAATGAAAATCTGTACCAATTATTACCTTGCTATAATGCGAATACCGGGATTCATCGTCATATAAGAATCATCCTGTAAAATATTTTGTATCTCCCTTTTAATTATATACTTATGACTATTTTCCGTAAGTATCATTAGAAGCGATTTACACCAATATTTTATGATCAACCAGTTAGGTTAGATTTTCATCCTGTTCATCATACAGATCATGATACAGCTTATCCTACTCTGTATCATGGGGTTGGGTATATTGAGAGGAATGATTCCTATAAGCTTATTCGAGTAATCTACTAGAATCAACTAAGACGATCGATTTTCAATTTTGCATTCTCTCAGAACCCTAGTCAATTTTGAGCAGCTGCCGACTTTTCTATTTCTCCTGTGGTTGAATCATTCCAGAGAAAGGAAAGGAAAATTCGGCAAGATGAACTCAAGCTATCTTCACGGTTCTGAGATCAATCATGCTTGAAGCAAGTTTTATAGCAATTACTGGATAATCGACTTCCGTCGAGAGAATCTTGTCTGCTTCCCTTGCATACTGAATTTAATTATATCAACTAGGTAAAATCATCCATAGTTTTTTTCGTGGAATAAAAACTGTTAGACTAGATTGTTTGTCTAAAAAAGTGAAAATATTTACATTATATATTTATTAAAGGATCTTTACATGACTCTCCTTCGATCTAAATCATCTCGGAGCGGATTTACGCTAATCGAGCTTCTGGTGGTGATTGCCATTATTGCCATTTTAATCGGACTCCTTTTGCCAGCGGTGCAAAAAGTTCGCGAAGCTGCTGCTCGCGCCCAATGTACCAATAATCTCAAGCAATTTGGGCTTGCCATTCATAATTATGAAGGGGCAATTTCTCATCTGCCTCCCAGTAGAACATATCCGAACAATCTTTCCTTTTCGATTCATTCCCAACTCCTCGGATATATCGAACAAAACAATGCCTACCGCTTAATCAATTTCAGTGCCCCTTGGGATGATCCCAGTAATGCCACTGCTTGTGCAGCGGTGGTCAAGATGTTTATTTGCCCGTCAGATCCGAACCGCAATGTGCCACCGGTCGCTTGGGCACCGGTTAGTTATCGGGCCAACGAAGGGACAGGGTTACCGATGTGGTGGGGGCCGGATCAGATGCCTGCTTCAGCGGTCAATAGTTCTTTACCAGCACCCAATGGGCCATTCTTTTGTAATAGCAAAAATACCTTTGAATCAATTACGGATGGTTTGAGTAACACAGCTGCCTATAGTGAGCATTTGATCGGGGATTTCAACAATTCTGCTTCTTATGTCCTGGGAGATACCTATGAACCCCACACTTTCCCTTCGACCGTCGCTCAGGCAATTTCGGATTGCAATCAGATCGATATTACCAATCTCTCTTACCAGGGATATTCCGATACAGGTGCTCCATGGCTTTTTGGGTATCATTCGACCACGAGTTACTGGCACAGCTCGTTACCGGGGTCGCGTTCGTGCATGTACCCACCATCACGGATCATGACTACAGCCAATAGCAAGCACCCCAACGGCGTCAATGTCTTGCTTTGCGATGGGTCTGTTCGTTATGTCACTTATTCTATTAGTCTATTTACTTGGCAAGCGGTGGGAACGATGAATGGGGGTGAAGTTCTTGGGCCTGATTGGTGAAAATTATTATTCAGGTTGTTAGCTATTGTCCTATTTCTGTTTGCTTTAAGGGCTTTTTGGGGTTTAGAGTTGGTTACTCTTGTGAGCTGATGCGACTAGTCTCTGATAACTGCCAAAAGATTCTAAAAAGAGATCAGAAGTTGATAAGCTAGTCTTTTGCTTTCATTTAATTCGCCCTGTCAAGAAAAATATATTGTTGCACGCCCAAGCCTCTCCCTTGAGGAGATTATTAGAGATTATTACTTGAAATTATCCAGAGTATCTATTTTTAAAGGAGATTCTTATGAAGAATTGGTTCATATGTTCTATTTTGATTTTATGCCCATTCCCTGTGTTCGCTCAATCGGATCCTCAGCAACCTAAACCGATACCGAGCACGCGCGAGGAAATGAAAAAAGCGCTTGAGAAATTAAAGACGGTCCAACCGCGGATCCCTTTCCCTAAATTGACCTCCGAGCAGACCAAGAAACCGCTCGTGAACAATGGGATTATGCGGCAATATTATTTGTCCAACACCTTGAAAGATTCTGGGTTTTCAAGAACCCCAGAACCGGGGATGTTGCTCGATCCTACATTTAAAATCATGCTGTTCTGGATCGTTTCGCGCAGCAACAATTGCCACTACTGTTTGGGGCATCAGGAAGCTAAGTTGCACAATGCCGGACTAGAGGAAGAGCGGATTGCCGCTTTGGATTTCGATTGGGAAGCGTATTCCGAAGCGGAACAGATAGCATTTCGCTTTACGAAGTTATTAGCGCTGGAACCTCAGAATATTACTGATGAAGAATATAGCCGGTTACAAAAATATTTTACCCCCACTCAGATTCTGGAGATTGTTTTATCGGTGGCCTCTTTTACTGCCATGAATCGCTGGACCGATTCTCTGGGTATTCCGCAAGAAGCAAATCCGATGAATTTGAAGACACCGACATTCTTGACAGAGACCCCCAGTAAATATCTGAATAAAAAAAGCAAGGTTTGCCCCCTAGCGAATCTGAAGCGCGAGGAGTTGCCCTCTTCTGCCGAAGTAAAAAGCAATTGGCAAGCCGCTTTGAAACGTTCCCCACGTATCCCTCTTATGGATATGGAGAAGGCCAGAGAACGTTTACAAATTCAAGATCAAAAAGATCCACTGCCCAATTACGCTATATTGCTGGCCTATTTTCCGAGAATGGGAAAATCAAAAATGAACTCGATATTAGGCGAGGAATCCAAAGGTCTCCTTGCCCCTAAAACACGATTTCAAATCCGCTGGGTTGCTGCCCGTCATGATCGTGCTTGGTATGCCCTGGCTCAGGCCACTAGTTCTTTAAAAGCACTAGGGCAATCCGATGCCCAGATTTTTGCTCTCGATAAGGCTACCGATGGCTTTTCCGAAGCGGAAAAAACATTATTTTCATTTGTTCGTAAACTAACCGTTCAACCGTTTTTAATCTCGGATAGTGATATTGCTAATCTCCGGAAATATTACTCTGATTTCGAAGTTGCTGAAATCGTCCAGCGAATCGCAAATGCTGCTTACTTCGATCGGCTCACCGAGACGATTCGTTTACCGATCGAAGCAAATGTTTATAAAAATATTGGTTTGGACTAAGTATCGAACTTACCGAATCATGTTTTTTACCTTGTGTAAATGAATTGGCAATTGTTAAACCAACCTCCTTCATCTGGTCGGATGAAGGAGGAATTTTCATTTTTAACCGAATAATTAATCTGATGATTAATATTATATGATAGTATATCACCCTAAATACACAGATTATATTTCGATTATAGAATTAAAATTCAAATAATTTTATTTAATTACATTTTTCACTTACTAATACTAGACCTAATCTATTTTTTACTTTATTAAATAATTTATTTAGTAAAATAATTGACAAAGTCTAAATTATACTTATAATAAAAATATGAATCAAGATGTTGCTAAAATTCTTCGGGATCACGATGTCCATGTAACCGCGCAGCGATTAGCAGTCCTTCGGGCAGTGGCAAAAAAGGCTCACAGTACCGCAGATAGTATTGCGGAAGAGGTGCGAGCGGAAATTGGGGCCATTTCTCGGCAAGCGGTTTACGATACTCTCTCACTCCTTACGGAGAAGGGGATTATTCGGCGAATTCAGCCTGCTGGATCACCTGCCCTTTATGAAGATCGTGTGGGGGACAATCACCATCATATGATTTGCAGAAAATGTGGTAGAACCGCAGATGTGGATTGTGCGGTAGGCCGTGCTCCTTGTTTGACGGCTAGGGATAGTCATGGTTATCAGATCGATGAAGCCGAGGTGATTTACTGGGGAATCTGTCCCGATTGTCTGTCCGCAAATATCCATTTAAATGGACATTTAAATGAGAATTCCAATGAGAATTCAAATGGGATTCTCTCGCAATCGACTAATTCCCGGGGTAATTTTATTTCGCATTAATCAAGAGTTTTCATTGTCGATCTCGACCCGATATTTCGTCAGAGATACTCTCCAAATAGGATGAACAAAAGGCATAGCCAATAATAATGCGATAATAATCGCATTGAAAAACCATTTTGTCAACTTTTTACTTAAGGGAATTCTACATGTCAGAAAATGTAAAACAGTGTCCTTTTCACACCTCAACGACCGTTTCGGGCACTTCAAATAGCTTTTGGTGGCCGAATGCGTTAAAAGTGGAACTTTTGTATCAACATTCTTCTCGATCCGATCCGATGGGAGGAGGTTTTGATTATCGCCGAGAATTTCAAACCCTCGATCTTGCGGCCCTTAAAAAAGATCTGAATCATTTGATGACCGATTCTCAAGATTGGTGGCCTGCTGATTTCGGTCATTATGGCCCTTTGTTCATCCGAATGGCTTGGCATAGTGCGGGAACGTATCGTACAGGGGATGGTCGTGGTGGTGCCGGGCGTGGCCAACAACGATTTGCCCCTCTCAATAGTTGGCCAGATAATGTCAATCTCGATAAAGCTCGAAGATTGCTATGGCCGATCAAACAGAAATATGGTCGCAAAATCTCGTGGGCTGATCTGATGATCCTAGCTGGAAATGTGGCACTGGAGAGCATGGGGTTCAAGACTTTCGGGTTCGCGGGGGGTCGCGAAGATACCTGGGAACCAGATCACGATGTTAATTGGGGACAGGAAAAAACCTGGCTAGAAGATAAACGCTATTCCGGGGATCGTCAGCTAGAGAATCCGCTAGCAGCGGTACAAATGGGGCTGATTTATGTAAACCCTGAGGGGCCAAACGGTAATCCCGACCCGCTTGCAGCAGCTCGGGACATTCGCGAGACCTTTGCGCGTATGGCTATGAATGATGAAGAGACCGTTGCTCTGATTGCTGGTGGTCACACGTTCGGTAAAACCCATGGGGCTGGACCTGCTTCTCATGTTGGGCCAGAACCGGAATCGGCTCCGTTACAAGAGCGGGGTCTCGGCTGGAAGAGCAGTTTTGGTTCTGGCAAAGGGGGGGATTCGATCGGTAGTGGCTTAGAAGTTACTTGGACGACTACGCCAACGAAGTGGAGCAATAATTTCTTTGAAAATCTTTTTGGCTATGAATGGGAGCTGACACGAAGTCCCGCGGGTGCTCATCAATGGCAACCAAAAAATGGGGCTGGGGCGGGAACGGTGCCCCACGCGCACGATCCTTCGAAGCGAATCGCTCCAGCTATGCTTACCACCGATCTTGCTTTGCGTTTCGATCCGATCTACGAAAAGATTTCTCGGCGATTTCTTGAAAACCCGCCGCAGTTTGCTGAGACCTTCGCCCGGGCTTGGTTCAAGCTGACACATCGCGACATGGGACCACGTGCTCGCTATCTTGGTCCAGAAGTACCTAGAGAGGAATTGATTTGGCAAGATCCTATCCCTGCGTGCGATCACCCAATAGTAGATAATCACGATGTTAGCATGTTGAAGGGGCAGATTCTTGAGAGTGGGTTATCCATATCTGAACTTGTTTATACTGCCTGGTCTTCGGCTTCGACTTTTCGTGGCTCGGATAAACGCGGGGGCGCTAATGGAGCCAGAATCCGATTGGCTCCGCAAGTGGAATGGGATGTCAATCAACCTAGTCAACTAAAGAAAGTACTCTCGGTTCTCGAAGGGATCCAAAGCAAATTCAACCGCTCTTCAATCGGTGGGAAAAAAATCTCCTTAGCAGATCTGATCGTATTGGCGGGTTGCGCTGGTATTGAACGTGCCGCAAAAAATGCGGGTTACCAAGTTGAGGTGCCATTTTTGCCCGGTCGAATGGATGCTAGCGCTGATCAGACCGATATTGCTTCTGTCGCCGTTCTGGAACCATCTGCCGATGGGTTTCGTAATTATCTGCAAACGAAATTTAGCATATCTGCCGAAGCTCTGCTTATCGACAAGGCTCAATTATTGACCCTAACTGCCCCTGAAATGACAGTTCTTCTGGGTGGACTGCGTGTCCTCGGTGCCAATTATGCACATTCTCTCTATGGTGTGTTTACTGATCGACCAGGAACACTCTCCAACGATTTCTTTGTTCATTTGCTTGATATGAACATGGAATGGAAGCCGGTCGGTATGGAGACCGATCTGTTCGAAGGATGTAATCGAAAAACGGGAGAACGAAAATGGACTGCTACTCGTGCCGATCTAGTTTTTGGCTCCAATTCTCAATTGCTCGCTATTGCCGAAGTCTATGGTAGCTCGGATGCGGAAGAAAAATTCATCCACGATTTTATCGCCGCTTGGTGCAAAGTCATGAACCTCGATCGGTTTGATTGCCTCAAGTGAGAAATAATCAAGTTCCCAAAATGGTCCTAGATACCTTTTACAACGCAATAATATCTTTTCTCCATCAATATTAAAGGTGACGTGACCATCGGGTTACCTTT
>JAKBAI010000052.1:22408-24107 GCA_021809185.1 Planctomycetota bacterium | reverse complement strand
CCACAACTGCACCAACTTTTCCTTCTTTTTTGAGATTCAACATTTCCTGGATCGTGGCCATCGATTCTTGGCGAGCCGATTCTATAAACCCGCAAGTATTGACCACTACTACATCGGCCCCTTCGATTTCAGGTACGAGGGCATAACCGTCCTGGGCCAGTTTCCCTAGCATTCTCTCCGTATCGACCAGATTTTTGGGACAACCCAAGCTTACAAAAGCTAACGATTTACTCGCAT
Organism: Planctomycetota bacterium; assembly: GCA_021809185.1. Taxonomy (GTDB): domain Bacteria; phylum Planctomycetota; class Planctomycetia; order Gemmatales; family Gemmataceae; genus JAKBAI01. Next base: position 23,870 of record JAKBAI010000052.1, on the reverse strand, counting down.
TCATTGGCATATTGATCTCAAATTTTAACTAAATCTATTCTTTTAGAGTATCGAAATGTCCGAAAATGGCCAGAAACCGGATAAGGAATTCATTAAGGGAGAATTGGGGAGACCAGTAGTCGTCCAAAAATTTTAGTTACAGAGATCAGAGAAAATAAAAGATAGGGGATTTGCTTTTTCAGATGGTGAATTCGCTACATGGCGAATTCTAGTTTTTCAGTGATGGCGATTCAAGTTTTGCTAAATGGACAAATCCACGGAAAGGTCTATCTCCGTTATCTCCATGCAAAATTTTCTTGATTTTCAGTGACGGGGATTCGATCTTTAATGAGCTGATAATCCCCCTGTTTGACCTTAGAATCGCCAGATTAGATCCATGGTAAAGCGGAAGCCCATCAGATCGTACGGTGTATTCAGCGGGAATTGTGCGGCTAGACCGAGATCCACATTTTGAGTAAACCGGAATCGTGCACCCGCAGCAAGGTTGAGATAATTTTTACCACTCAAAGGCGCTCCTACATTGGCAAGATCCAATGCTTCAAAAGCCAAATTAGGATTAGCAGTTCCATTTCGGGTATAATAATACCAGTTCAACTCCAACAATGGGAAAAAGCGGTGCCAATTCCCAACATCGTAATCGAGATGGAGGGTATTGTAGATATAATCACTTCTTCCGGTGCCAAAGCCCATCGAATACCCGCCCGAGTCCAAGACCTGAAATTCTCCCCAAGAGGTTTGACCAAATTTCTGAGCGATACTCGCATAAGGTACCAGACCAAAAGTGCCTGTATTTTGATAAAAAGCACTAGAACCAAGAGGGATTTGAAAAGTCAACCCCCCCGCAGCTACTGTCCCAGATTGAGGATCACGATAGAAAGTATATTTGGGTCCAAACCACAGTTCGTCAAAGGAGGTGCTGTTTCCGAGGCCAGAACTTCCCCCCGGATTGACAACCGTTAATCCTAGTTTATTAAAGACCACGGAGAACCGCTCTGTCAGGCCGATTCGTCCTTGTAACCCAAAGAACTCAAGATTTCCTCCCCGGTAAAAATACTGAGAAGATGGGATAGTTTGCAACATAAATATTGGCCGAATTTCGGTGAGCTTACGAGGATCTTCTGCCAAAAATGGGTTGCTTACCGGAGATATGAACGAATCCATTTCGTGATCACTCTCAAAGCAGCTCGAGAAATTGGGGAGTATCGAGGCTGCATCTTCACTTCCAAACAAGCTTTTACGAAAAGAGGTCCACCATTTTGGAGATTTGACCAATACCTGTTTTTTCTCTTTCCCCGTGTTAAAATAGGGATCGTCTTTCATCCCCCAATTAAAGCGTTCTTGAGGATTATTTTCACCATCGCCCAATGTCGTCGAGTTTTCAAAAGGAATATCTTCTGCCTGAGGAATATAATCGGTCTTGTGAATTTTGGGATTGGGTGAGACGGGGTAATCTTCTGCAATT
>JAKBAI010000052.1:0-22398 GCA_021809185.1 Planctomycetota bacterium | reverse complement strand
TCATTATTTGCTTTACTTGTCCCATTCGAACCATTCGCGGTAGATTCGGTATTCGCTGGGTAGTTTAATGCTACGGGAGCTATATCAGAACCAGTTGGATTAGAATTTTTCGTACTCTTCGTTGTTTGGACAGATGAAAGATTGTTAGAGCTTGCTTTGTTTTGTGAATTAAGGATTAATGGAGGCAGTTTATTGGGCTTTTTTAAGGTGGGTAATTTACTATTTGCTGTTATTCCTATAGTTGAACTTGGATTATTTGACCCATCTTGCCCCATGGGATCTTGCGCATGAATAGAGGATACCAGAAATAGAATCCCAACTATCCATCCGTAACGCACGATATTTCCCCCTATTCAATTTTTCGGATTAGTTAGTCCGGTTTCTCAATTTAGTCAAGATCAATTATTCAAACCAAAAGACCATTTTTAGTAATAATCAACAACTCTTAATTTCTGTTGTCACCAAGAAATACTCATTTCAAATTCGGCAATTCAATAAAAAAACTGAAGTAATTCCTGCAATCAGAATAAACCTTTCGCTCCTTAAAGTGGTTAATATTAAAAATGCCCGTGTAATCAGTATATTTATAAATAACCGTTCATAAGTGTCATTTTGAAAAATCATAACTTTAAGTTTGACTGGCATCCTCGAAATCGAACTTCATAATGGAAAGTATTAACTTAATTTGCTTGGATAAATATACTTAATTGTGTTCATCCTTATCACTTAAGTATTTGTCGCTTCAAAATAGAAAACTTAAAGAAGAAATGGGTTTTAGCTCCAGGAATTGGAAGTGGCCCTAAAAATTAAATTCAAAATGAATGCGATTAACTAAATCCGCTCAAATAAAGTAAGGTCAATTTTAGATGGTTTCTATGAACGGATTTTTGACGATCGTTATTGACCGATTCTGATATTCTCAAAATATGGGTAAAATATTGAACGACGATAAACTCACCAAAAAAGTTGAAGAAAAAATCTGAATCTTATTTTTTGAACCAAAATGATTCCATATAAATATAATAAGTAATAAAATTTAGATCATTTTTAAAGTGGTAAAGTGATCTGGCGAGAAAATAATCAAGTGCGGACAATAGACTAGAATGGATTTTAGAATTATACGAATTCCATAAATCACGGGAGAAATTTGTGCAACGTCTTCTGATAGCCAGTCAGAAAGGGGGAGTTGGTAAAACAACTACTGCCATAAACATCGCGACCGCAACCGCCTTGAGTGGTCGAAGAGTATTATTGGTGGATACCGATCCCCGTGGTGGTCTACGTGTTGCACTTGATCTCAATAATAAATCGCCTACGATTCGATTGGACTCGCTTGGGCTCAGCAGTTGTGCTCCCCTATGGCGAAATCTGGTACCAAATCTCGACATAACCTCACCGTATGAGTCTCCGAATCAAATCCATCATGCTCTAGATCATTTTTTACCACTTATAATAAGTGATACGATTGAAAAGATGTACGATTGGATTATTTTTGATACGCCCACAATCTTAAGCGCGTTTCAGTTGCGACATCTACTCTTTCACGTAGACCATTTGTTATTAGTGATTCGAGGAGAGACTTCTGCCTTTCGAACTTTACCTGCATTTCTCCAGATGATAAAAGCGGTCCGTTCCGAAGGAAGCATAGTTGAACTACGTGGTATTTTATTGACTTTCCCAATGGATTCGGAAGATGCTGCTTCGATTGATGCAGAACTTCGGAGATGTTTCACCAAATCGATCTTACCTCAAACGATCTTTCAAGATCCTGAAGTAACGTATGCAGCGTCCCTGCATAAATCGGTGATATTGTCCAATCCTTCGGCAGCAATTTCTCAAAAGTATGTCAATTTGGCTCAACAGCTCGGCATGATTCAACATGACCAAGAGAAAGTAGATCTTTTTGAAGAAACCAAATCCGATCTTTATCTTCCTTTGAGTGGAATCTTAGAAAAGAATTCATCCCCAGGAATAAGTCCACCTTCAAATCCAGGAACAAAATCGACAACAAAAGCTCCTGTGATAAAGATTCAACCAAATAACTTCGTTTCTGAATCGCCTGATCTGGTAAATAAAGGAATAGAACCAACTCAGGAGTCCTCGAACCATGCCGATAACAAAGAGAAAATAAAATCTGTCTCCTCCTTGCCTTCTGATAACATCCATCAGAAAAGTAATTCAAGTGGTGCAAGTAATGATCTTGTCAAAGCGGCAGGTTCAGATAGTGTCGTGCCCCCAATGAATGGCTCTCTGCCCCCTACGGATTCTTTTTTGAATAATAAGCTCCCTCCAATTTTCTCCCCGTCGAAAGAAATTCCAGAAACTCCGTTTTTACAATCAGATTCTGTGGAATTTAAAGGTGGGGTATTGAATCATGAGGATATGAAGAACGGGATTTATAATTTTGATTCGATCAGCCCCAAAAGTGATCCAGAATCGGTCTTCGATACCGATTCCCCTTTTGATCAAGGTCTGTTCCCAGAATCATCTACAAGTTTGGGTGCATCTTCCGATCGATCTCCAGATACTTCTTTGTCCCCAAATTTCTCGTCGAAGCCTGTCGACTTTCCCATAAACAATTCTCAATCGGACAAGATCGCTGTTGATAAATCTCCATTAGGTGAGAAACAGAGCTTAGACGAAAATTCAGTAAAGAGACCATCTTCTTTCGATTCGAAAGAGGATTCTCTTCCTCCAAATCAGAAAGTTTTTGCGAAGAAATCAGATCCTTTTACCAGTTCCAAGGATAACATTGTGAAAGATTCGAATAATATTTTGCTCGATCGGTCTTTTCAAGGGCACAACGGAGATATTACCTCTGTTGCATTTTCTCCCGATGGTACGATTATCGCTACCTCAAGCTGGGACAAAACGATAAAACTATGGAACATCTCGACGGGGGAAGAGTTACTCACGCTCCGCGGGCATAGCGGTGTTGTGAGTTGTATAAGCTTTTGTTCCGATGGCGAGCTGTTAGCCAGTACGAGCTGGGATAAAAGTATTAAATTATGGAAATGGAAAACCGGAGAATTAGTAAACACTCTTAAAGGGCATTCGGGAGTAGTAATAGCAGCTTGTTTTGCTCACGATTCAAGATTAATCGTTTCCGCAGGGTGGGATAAAACCGTCAGGCTTTGGGATACCAAAAATGGGCAGTCCCAAGGGGTGTTATTGGGCCACCAGAGAATGGTAACTTCCGTGGCTATTTCTGCCCATGACCGATGGATAGCATCGGGGAGCTGGGATAAAACTGTTCGTATTTGGGATATTGATACAGGGACCACGAAAGCAGTTTTGAAGGGGCATACTTTAGATGTGACTTCCGTAAGTTTTTCTTCGGATAATCAGTTACTGGCATCTGGGAGCTTAGATCATTCCATACGGATCTGGAATCTAGTCGATTTCAAAGAAAAATTTGTTCTGAAAGGCCATACGGGAGAAGTTACTAATATAACTTTTTCGCCTACGGGGCAGTATTTAACCAGTTGTAGCTGGGATAGAACCATCAAGATTTGGAATGTAAAAACCGGTCAACTGGAATTTACTTTAACTGGTCACACGGGAGTTATCACTTCGGTGGCTTACTCACCAGATGGGATGCAGCTCGCATCTAGTAGTCTGGATCGAACGGTTAAGTTCTGGGATCTGGAAAAACGGTGTGAAATCGGTTCCATTCGGGTTCAGTTTAGTAACGATTCTAAATCTTCTCCCGGCGGATCGGTCTCTAAAGACACTCCTTTGACTATTAATACCGGAACCGAAAATGTGCAGAATCTGAATGATAAGGTTCGTATCGAAAACAAATCGGAACCGAATTCTACGAAAAAGCCGGAAAGCACTCCTGTACCTCCCGTACCTCCTACTCGACCAGGGAAAGTCCCACCACCAAATTTTTCCACTCAACAAGAGGAGACGGTTAACACCTGGGAAATCCCTTCGGAGCCTCTTTTAAGTGATATTTTGGGTCCACAGATTGCCCCATTTCCGAATTATTCTGGTAATGTCGATCCCCGTGAAAAATCAGGGTTTCACCCGCAGATTCCTATCTCGGCAGAATCTGAGAACACAGAAAAATCGATCAAAAAACCCGATAATCTTCCAGACAAAAAAGATTCGTCTAGTCCGAAAACCACTCCTACGGTTGGATTTCAAATCGTCCCAAAATTACCACAAGTTCCTGGAGCCGATAAGGATAGTCTGCCGTTACCTAATTCGTTTGCTGACATTCAGAACGATTCTATCCCTATCTCTCCTGCAAGTGTTAATCCCTCTTCGCTAATTCTCCCCCCAGAGTTGATGACCCCTACTCAACCCGATGCACAAACGATGGCCATTCCTATACTCCCATCTGCTGTAACTCCCACTACACCCGATGCTCAGACGATTGCTTTTCCGTTCCCTGTGGCAAAACCGCTATCGGAATCGACCCCTCCTCCAGATCGATCGATTCCTCCTTCGCATCATACCCCAGTTGTGCCTTCTGATCATCCTTTAATCACCCAACCAATTCCTATCATTAGTAACGATTCATCAGCGAAGGAAAGTACTGCTGATCATCTATTCACTCAAAAAATGTCGGTAACTCCCTCCGATCTTTTAGGAAATAACCAAGAGAAATCAAACCCCACCGATTCAAGGGATATTCCCCCAGTCGTAAAAATGCTACCAACGAATCCAACGATCCCTATCCCGATTTCACCCGGTAATCATGATTTAATGAACCGAGATCAAGAGAAACCATCCCATATCGATGCGATGAGCAGCTCATCCCCATCTAGTCTGAATTCGACTATCGCCTTTGAAAAATCGATCTTTGAACAATCTTCGTTCGCTTTTCCATCCAATCTTACACCGCCCATCCCCTCAGCAAAATCAGAAGTCCCATTTGACCCGATGCTCGATGTTTCGCGCAATAGTCCTGATGAAAACCCGCCTCGGTTGATTATTCCCAAATTACCTGCCGAGTTAAAACAGCCGAATAGCCGGTTGCTCAAAGGGAAAACATTTAATTGTGTTGCCATTAGTTATGATCGCAAATGGATTGCTGCACCACGAAAAGATGCAAGCATTTGTATATGGGATGCTCAGACCGGTAGACAATTACCAAAACTCGATGGTCATTTGGGAGATGTGCATGCTCTAACTTTTAGCAACCCCGGCCCCACTCTTGTGTCCGTGGGTAGTGACATGACTGCCCGAATCTGGAATTTAAGCGATGGCAAAGAACAATTTCTGTTGACAGGTCATCTGGGACAAATTACCTCTGTCGCCTTTTCCAACCGCAATCTCTATTTAGCAACGGGGAGTCTAGATCGCACGGTCAAAATCTGGGATCCTGCCACCGGGAGGGAATCGATCAGCTTGCAGTGTAGTCCCGAACTGGTAACCTCGTTGGTCTTCCGCTCCGTTGAAAATTCTTTGTTTGTTGGGACTGAATCGGGTTTAATTCAACAATGGGATGTTGCCAAAGGGATACTCGAGAAAGTATATCGCCACCATAACCATGAAGTAAAATCCTTGGCCTGCACAACAGATGGCCAACATCTGCTTTCAGGGGATGCCGATGGTAACTTGATCTGCTGGAATATTTCTTCGGCGGATATGAAAAAAATAGAACATGCTCATCAAACCAAAATTTCAGCAATTGCATGTTCCCCAGATGGGGCATTGATAGCTACGTCGAGCTGGGATCAAACAATTAAACTTTGGAACCCGATTACTTGGCAACGATTGGCTACTTTGCAACGGCACCAGGCAGAAGTATCTGGGGTGGTATTTAGTGCAGATAGTAAAATGCTCGTCTCTTCTAGTTGGGATAGAACCCTTCGATTCTGGGATCCATTTTCAGGAGATATGTGTGGTATTTTATCGGAAGATGATGGCCAGGGCAGGTTTCTTTCTCCGATTCCAGGTTCTAAAACAGAGAGATTTTCTAAAGATTTAACTGTCAGTAAATCGATATTTACACCGCAAGAATCTCCGTCGTCCATCCCTTCAAGTATCAAACTAGATTCTGGGTCGAATCCTAATTATGCAACAACTCAACCGTTTGCTAAAACCGATTTTGATAATCCGAGTCGGCCTCAAACCCCATCGAGCGGTTATAATCCAACGGTGAGTTTCCCCTCCAGTCCTAATTTTGAATTGCTTGCGGATACTTATAAACCTGCTCAGAAAGATCCTTCAGGAATGGGGGCAGGTATGTCAGGGTCATCGGCATCTCTGCCAACAATGCCACTACCAGTTCAGCCAGTAACACCTACTCCCGGAGGATCTAATACGGGCGCTGGTTCCTCTGGTACTCCATCATCCCCTGGAAAAAATATAGGAAGTCCATCAGGTCCATCTTTCCCCAATTTACCGTCTCTCCCGACCATTGAATTTCCTCCAGAGAGAGATTTAGAAGAAGAATTAGAAAGAAGAAGAGAACAATTATCCAAACGAGGTTTACCCTCTTTTAACAACCCAAATCCTGGAAATTCGATTGCTCCTAACGAAGCAACGCCGCCGCCTATGGTTCGCCCGAATATGCAAAAGCCGGCAAGTCATTCGAATCAAAACGCCCCTACGGTCAATCGCCCTCAGGCCTATTCCCATCCGCATGAAAAGACGGTTAGTCTAGGCACTGCATCTTCCCCAACGATCAATCACTTTGGCATAAGCAATGACAAAAATCCAGAACGATTACTTCTTGCTTCTGGCGGATCGGATGGACTGGTAATATTATGGGATGTTCTTACCGGAAGAGAATTTGCAATTCTACCGGGACACTCACGTGAAGTAACCGCGCTGTCGTTTAGTAAAGATGGAAAATGGTTACTTTCAGGTGGCGGGGACGATATCATCCGCCTCTGGGAGGTCGAAACAGGGGAATTAAAACTGGCACTTACAGGCCATTCAGCCGAAATAACTTCTGTGCAATTCAGCCCTGATGGTCGCTATGCGGCTTCGGGTAGTTGGGATATGAGTGTCCGTTTCTGGGATCTACAAACAGGTCAACCAACAGCAACGTTCACCCCTCATCGAGGGGCGGTAACCTCTATTGCCTTTTCTCCCACCGGCCGTTATCTCGCTTCGGGCAGTTGGGATCGATCGATCCGCTTATTCGATCTTGTTCAAGGCGGACCAATCAGCTATCTCGGTAGTCATGAAAAAGTCGTGTCAAACGTCTCTTTCTCCCCTGATGGTAGTAAACTAATATCCACCAGCTGGGATAAAACGGCACACATCTGGGATGTCGCCAATCACCGGTTGATCTTGCAATTAGTTGGTCACTCGCTAGCAGTAAGTTCTGGTCTGTTTTTGCCACGATCGAATTATGTGGTTACCAGCGGCTGGGATCGTTCGGCCATTATCTGGGATAGCGATACTGGCGAAGCCAAATCGCGGATGAGTGGTCACTCCGAATCGATCCGAGCGGTGAGTTTATCTCCGGATGGAATCCTTCTGGCCACCGCGAGCTGGGATGGAACAGTCGGTCTCTGGGATTTGAATTGGGGGAAAGAAAAGTTGGTCATTCATACCCCTACTCCCAAGGTTCAAACCGTGGCCTTCAATATGACTAAAATACGTGTACCTGCGCAGCTCGCATCGGCTAAATAAAAGTCGATGGGGTGTTCATGCACCGAGACGGATGCGAGCGGGTGGATACCCTCTGATCCTCAATTTTCAAGACAAATTCATTTTCGAAAGGTAAAGCGAGCGGGGGGTGTCAACCCTCTGATTCTATTTTTATCGACAAAGCGAGGGGGCGGTTTGATACCCCCTGATACGCTATTCGTTCAGCTTGCGGGGATTCTGTGATAGCCCGGTGTGCGCTCGAAAGAATCAGAGGACTCACGTCCCCCGCTCTCCTTGTCACTGGGATGGCCCTGACCAGAGAGAGGTGTTAACCCCTTTATTCTCAAGTTAAAGTCACTGATCAATTTTAAGACAAATACATTCTCGAAAGGCAGGGCGAGCGGGGGGTGTTAACCGTCTGATAGGGTGTTCGTCCAGCTTGCGGGGATTCTGTGATAGCCCGGTGTGCGCTCGAAAGAATCAGAGGACTCACGTCCCCCGCTCTCCTTGTCACTGGGATGGCCCTGACCAGAGAGAGGCGTACACCTGCTGATTAGGTGATAGTCGGTTGTGCGGGGATTTAGAGATTGTTCGTTGACAAGGCGAGCGGGGGGTGTCAACCGCCTGATTCTAATTTTATCTGACCCTAACCTCTACTTAACCTAGTAGAGACCAATTAGTCTTGTTTGTCCAGGTCAAATATATCTTTTACATCTCATTGCGAGATTGTCTCTTCCTATACTCAAATCTAGTTTTGTCACAATTGAGAAAGTGATTATGGTTGTAGAGCTTTTTGCGATGGGACGATTTGGAGAGTTGTGCGAATATGTATTATTCTCGGAGTAGTAAGGGAATGAGAATCGATAACGTCGCCCATTCCATAGCGCGTCTAGCGAATTTGCTTGTCCTTGACCCAGTAGGAAAGGCATTCTTGACTGTCGCGAAAGGATTTCACTAACCTGTCCAGTGGAGACCTGCCACAACTTTTTTAAACGGCCTTGACCCGGTAGATCAGATTGGGCTTATCCTGTAACTGGGGTGAGTCACCTTTTCTTGTTTGTTGTTATTGTTAAGCTGATAGAAGTAACGAGACAGTGGCAACGGTAAGAGCGGTGATAGTAGCTAAAGAAATAATCCTAGCCCAATCATACGATTTAGGACTATACTCAACGGTGGGTTCATCCTTGACGCTATAAACATTGATAGCAATATCCTTTGTTTTTGGTAAGATTTCTCTGCTATCTCTTAACGATTCCATTCGATTCGATTGAACATAAGGGATAACCGAAGAACTGCATTCATGAGGAGAAAGCCGTGTATCGGGTAAGGGGGTTCTTTTAGTCAGTTTTGGCAATCGTGAAGTTTCTTTATTTTTAATCTCAGGAAGAGCTTGAGGCTTGGGATGGCCATTGATACCTGCATTGAGATTGGGACTCAAGCTCACTTTAGAACGAATACTCTCATCCGTTGGTGAGGGAGCAGCGCTATCTGGCGGAGTGGTCAAAGCAGGTCGACTCAATTTACCGCTTCTTCGAGTCGGTAGTCTTTTTGAGGAATGAGATAGAATCGTATTATTGCCATTCATATTGATCAAGGGAGTTTCAAAAATCGAGTCTCTCCCACGGTTGGCATTTTGCAAAAAATAGAGATGATTTTCAATTTCGTCTATCATCTGCACTACCTGTAACGCCGATTCAGGCCGCTTTCGAGGATCTTTATTAAGCAATTTTTGTACTAGATCCGAAAACATAGCAGGTAATTCGGGATTGACTTCATGGATGGGCCGAGGAATATCCAGAGCTAATGAAGTAAGGATAGCCATCGTGGTATTGCCTTGGAACGGATTGATCCCGGTAGACAATCGATAAAGGACAACGCCGATACTAAATAAATCGCTACGATAATCGACAGGTAAACCCCGTGCCTGTTCGGGGGACATATAGGCGGGAGTGCCAACGATCAAACCGGTGTGGGTAAGATGGACATGATCTACCGATGGTCGAGCCAGACCGAAATCGAGCAGTTTAATTCGATCATTCAGACGAGATTCTAACCAGATATTTGCTGGTTTTACATCACGGTGAATGACCCCCTGTTCATGGGCTGCCGCTAAGCCGAGAGCGATTTCGCGACCAATTCGCAAACACTCGTCGCAACTCAACCGACCACATCTGCGAATCCGTTCTTCAAGCGATTCCCCTTCCAAAAATTCCATCACGATATAGGGGACTTCTTCATCTTCGCCAATTTGATAAATCGAAACAACGTGATCGCTATGGAGTGCAGCGGTTGCTTCCGCCTCCCGGATAAAGCGCTGCCGGGAAACAGGATTCATGGCCGGGCCATAGCGCATGGCTTTAATGGCGACTTTGCGTTTTAGTCGCAAATCTTCCCCGGCAAAAACGACTCCCATCCCACCCGATCCTAATATGGAAAAGATGCGATAGCCTCCTAAGCGACCAATTTCATCCGGACCTTCGGGTGGATTTAAAAAGCGTAATTCGCGCAGTCCATCCCCTTCAAAATCTTGAGAGTCGTGATTGATTGTTTCCAATATCTCATTGATCGCCGTCGAAGGGATAGAACTTAATTTAGCAAGATAGTTATCGGAAACTTGCTCCGGGCCGGCAGTTACTAATTGTGGTACCGCTTTACGTTTACCTTCCAGCTCTTCAACCTTGGTTAAGCAAGAATCGCAAACTCGCAAGTGTTGGACAACTTGTGCCGTGTCTACCGGATCCAATGTGCCAAGCACAAAATACTTCAGCATTTTCATCGTAGGGCAACTTTGAAGTCCTAACATATCGTTCTCCGTTCGATTATATATTGCATGTCAAGGTTGGTTACAGCGATCTATAATAAATTAGGCGCTAGCAGTGTTTAATATTAAATTCGATCTCATTTTGATACCGAATCATAAAAACTATAGCATGATATATTTTTTGCAAACTGATCAAAAAGTGTCAAATCTAAAGATTTTAAAAATATTTTCGCGCAGTAGCAAAAGATTCCGGTTATAATTCAAATGAATATCGAGATATTTAATTATTGATAATAAAAGTCTTAAACAGCATCATGATTATCTTTAAAGGATCACTTCAAATAATCCAGAACCTCAAAATAGGATCGGAAAACGAACCAGATTAGTCGCAAACCTATCTAATATCTCCTGACAATCAAGCGATAGATCGATCTAGATATTTTCATTTAATTTCATAAGATAGGATCAAAAAATTGCGAGGAAAAAGAATGGTAGAGATGCTCGAAGAGGAGCAAAACGATCTTCCAGGTTCATTAAAAATTGAAGAGAATCGACCCCCCATCTTGCGCTTTGGTCTTCAAGAGCCTATGCAAATCGGTAATCTGGTGCTTTCTTCCCGGTTTCATCTGTCGCCATTAGCAGGATATACAAATCTCCCAATGCGGCAAACCCTGCGCGAATTGGGGGGACTAGGTTTGGCAACGACCGATTTGATTAATGCCAAGGGCTTGCTGATGGGTAGTCGGAAGTCTTTAGAGTTGATTGCAACCCAGCAGGAGGATCGCCCGCTGGCAGTTCAGATTTATGGCAACGATAGCAACGAGATGGTCCAAGCGGCACAATGGCTAGAAAATTATGGTGCTAGCGTTATCGATATCAATATGGGCTGCCCGGTCAGAAAAGTTGTCAAAGGGGGTGGTGGGTCGGCAATGATGTGCGATACCACAGGGGCAGTAATTCGATTAGTTGAAAAAGTAGTAACCGGCGTAAAAATCCCCGTTACTGTAAAAATGCGTTTGGGTTGGGATGACAGCCAACTCACGGCTCCGTATTTTGCTAGAGAGTTCGAAAAGATTGGGGTTAAAGCGTTAACTATTCATGGTCGAACGCGAGCGCAGGGATTCCATGGCAAAGTAAATCGAGCGGGTATTCGAGCGGTGGTAGAAGCTGTTGAAAAGATTCCTATTTTTGGCAATGGGGATATCCGCACCATTACTGATGCCGAACAGATGTTTACAGAAACAGGGTGTGCTGGGTTGGCAATCGGTCGAGGTGCTCTAGCGAATCCCTACATTTTTCAACAACTCAATTACTGGTGGCACACCGGCGAACCATTAGAAATCGTTGGCTATGAAGCTCATCTGAATATTATGAGAATTCATGTGCAACGATTGATCGAATGGCGCGGAGAGAAATTTGGTTGTATTCAATTCCGAAAAATTGCTCCTTGGTACTGCCGCCATTTACGCACCGGGAAACCGATTCAGCAGATGTTGGTGCGCCTAGAAACATGGGATCAATTTCTAAGCATCGATCAACAACTCCGCGATCTTGGCACCCCGAAAGATTGGCACCACCATTCCCGCAACGAAATCCCTGTCCCTGCTGGCCCAATTTCGCATTGGTAATGGTATTGTTTTATTTTCTAGGAACTTCGCTTTTCAATATCCTGTTATAATTAGGGATGGGATAATAAGAGAAATACCTCGAAAACACCAATTCTGCACTGACATAATGATCTTAGCAAAACTAAAAATCTAGCAAATCCAAAAACGGAAGGGAGAATTTTCAACTCCCCCATTCGTTTTTTATCAGAATCAAAACAGATCGTTAGGAACTATTCTAGTACGAGTAAACTCACGGAAGCTGCAGATAAATCGAAGCTACAATTGTCCTGTTCAAATTTTGGCAATTGATTGCATTCTTTTACCTGATTGTTAGTATCCTGGTCGACAACATACATCGACATTTTTTTGAACTTCCCAGGCAATTTCAAATTTAGATGGCAACTTCCTCCCAGATTTTTATTGATCAGCACCACCGTAACTGCTTGATCAGAACTCCTGCGAGCCGCGAAGATAGAAAGATTTTCTTGATTCGACTTCGCTGGTAAAAATTGGTCGCCAAAAGTATGCATTTTACCGTCATAGTTGCGGAATAGTTTCCAGGCAGCAAACTGACTCCCCTCGGGGTGACTCCAGATAAAAGCGAGATCGACCTTTTCCTGAGCCAATATTCCAAAAAGCTCACATTGAGCTAGGGTTCCGGAGATGTTGTCCGATCCACCAAAGTTATATTCGCCTAAACAGAGCTTCATGCCGGGATTCCCCTGTTCGATCCATTCACGAACTCTTGGCAAAACATATGCCCCATTTTTCCCCATAGTTGTCTTAGAAATCCAGGACTCGGAAACGTAGTTTCTATCCCACAAATCGCGGATCGACCGGAGACGTAGTCGATTAAATTCGGGTTCCATCCCTTTCCCCGTGTAAGGATTTTTACCAAGATATTCCGATTGGGGATACCAGTGGAGATCAAGAATATCAACGAGTGGTTTGCCTTCGCGTTGCCGGTAAAGACCACATTGTAGAATATACCATTTAGCTAGATCTATTTTTTGATGTTTCAACCAATCGGGTCGACTGCCATATTCATCTTCCCCACGATCAAGAGCGGAATAGAAAAGATCGTTCCAGCCCCAACTGCACAGACCAGCGATTTTGGCATTCGGATCTTGCTGGCGAATCGCTCGAGCATAGTTGAGTGTTCTTTTCCATAATTCGTCATAACTCAAAGGCTGAGGATGCACATCGCGGTGAGTAGAATGCCAGAGCATCGGTTCATTATCTAACACCCACATTCGTTGTTGAGAAATATCTGAAGGGCAATTCGATTTACAATTGCCAATGGCATGAGAAATCCCCGCAGATACAAATTCAGGATCGATGGGTATAGAAGTTAAATGAGGATCGGTAGAGATCAGAGTGCCATCTTCGCGAACACCGTTGCCGATATCGGGATTTTTCGGTTCCGTTGCTTTCTGTTTGCCAAACCGGGTTACTGGGAAACTATAACTCTCGAAATCCTTAGCTACCCAGCCAAGCATCGGAATGGTAATGTAACTCCCCGCACCAATCCCTTCATTGTCTTGGATCATGCGGCGATAAGCAGATTCGGTTCCAGAATAGATATGGTTAGGGCGATTCTTGAAATACCAATCTGCCGCCCCATTATCGGCATTTTTTTTCCAATTGTATCGACTAGATGTATTCCCTCCCCAACGAGTGATCGGGATATTCAGTTCGCGGAGCTGATCCAACGGTAAATCGCACACTCCATAAATTCCGTTGCTGATTGTATGACTCATTCGATCTTCAAATGAACCGGTTGCATCATAAGGAGATGTTTTAGGGAAATGCGGCATTGGAGGTTCCTCTAGGGAAAAACCGATACGATCGATTTCAAAGACGAGACGATTACTTCCCTGATTCGAAAAATTGATCCCCCACAATCGAGTGAGATCTAACGATTTTCCGCGGGCAAAATGGTTCAGATCAATGGTTACTTTTTGCCAATTTTGGTCGATCTTTTCGATTCCCCCTGAAGCGAGGATCGAAATCGTATTTCCCGGAGTAACTAAACCGCTTCTTTTAATGTTATCGACAAGCTCCACTCTTAAATCTACGTTGCTAATTCGAGTTTGCTGACGAATATAAAAGGTCAAACAACGAAACTTGGAAACATCGGAACAAGCATCCTCTGGATACCATCCTTTCCAATTCAAACCACAATTACGAAAACTCTTACCTGTCATAACGATCGTTAGAGCGTTCCCTTTACCATTCATTCCAGGATTGGTAGTCTGACCAATTGCACCATTTTCACCTAAATTGGCCCAATATTGACCGTTCGGTTTCTCTGCTGTCCAAACATACATTGTTGGGTGAACCGTTTTTGTATTTAACGATTTTGTATCCGTGTCTATTTGGTAAGCAGCACTTACACCGCCTAGCAAGGCAACCATTAATAATCGATAGATACTATTCATTTTTACTTTTTCTCATGTTACAGTGATCGATTGTTTGCTTACTCCCTGCTTAACTATTACGTAAAAATTACAATTTAAGAAATCTAGAACGATTTTCCGGATAGCACAAAGTAAAAAAAATGATTTGATTAGATTATTTCTCTTAATTATTCTTAAAATACACGAAAATTGTTGTGTAACAAAAAATCAACTTGGCGCAATAATTTCAATTGATTTAATTCACGCGAATAAATTGATTATCTGAATTTATCCTGCGCTATCGATAATCTGAATCTGATATTGTGATTCGATATTATTTAATTCTTATATTTGGACAATCAATAAAGTGTGATATTTGGCGATTTTATGGTTCAGTAAAAAATAGGAAAATCAAAATTTGTAGTTTTAGTTAAAAGAGATCGAAATAAATTTAGAATGATTAAAGAATAGATGAAATAATGAGTACGGTAAGAGTTTTGAGTACAAATTATAAATTAAGTAAGAATTTAGATTATAGAAATTATGAAAAATGGCGGCGACAGGATTTGAACCTGTGACCTCCAGGTTATGAGCCTGGCGAGCTAACCATACTGCTCCACGCCGCGGTTATATAATTAGTATAACAAAAAGGTATTGAGTTGTCACTATTATTTTTTCAACTTTTACTCTTTTTTTATAACTATACTCTAAGAGAGCCAATTTTCACCGAGGTTCAGACAATTTTTGGTATTACGATCAATTATCCAGAATTTATTCTCGATCGCTATGCAAATCGCTATTTGATAAACGATTTTTGCCAAAAAAATCAACAAACAATCATTTTGTCATTTTAATTACACCCATTACAATAAAGTAAAAGAATTTAAGGCGGTTTTCAAAATCAAATAGTGAAAGATCTAGTCTAGATGAACCGAATAGTCTTGAGAATCGCCATCATTATTCACCCATATTAGAAAGTTCTGGTCGTGTCATGGACCGTATTACCTGCGAAGTTCGTCCAAACTGGCAGAAAAGAGTCGAAGAAACAGGTCTAGTATTTCATACGTTGCACGGAGAGACCTACTGGGACGAATCGGTTTATTATCAGTTTTCTTCTTACCAGATCGATCAGCTCGAGCTGGCAACGCAAACCTTGCACGATATGTGCATTGAATTAGTCGAAGAAATAATTGAAAAACGTCAATTTGGACTATTCATGATCCCAAAAGAATGGGAAAATTGGATAATCGAATCTTGGGAGAGAGAAGATCCATCGATTTATGGCCGATTCGACTTAGCCTATGATGGAGTTCATCCCCCAAAATTACTGGAATATAACGCAGATACGCCGACCGCTTTACTGGAAGCTGCAGTAACCCAGTGGTACTGGCTTAAAGATTTTGACGAACGTGCCGATCAGTTTAACAGCATTCATGAAAATCTTATTGAAGGGTGGAAAGCGATTCATGAAAGAAATGATACTCCGCTTTATTTTGCGGCAATGGCTAGTTTACCCGAGGATTATGTCACTGTGGAATATCTCCGCGATACCGCAATCCAAGCCGGTTTTGAGACCCATTATCTAGACATCGAACAGATCGGTTTTAATTACCAAACAAACCGATTTGTTCATGGTGATTCTGGAGAACCGATCGAACATCTATTCAAGCTGTACCCATGGGAATGGCTCATTCGCGAAGAATACGGTAAATTCCTTCAAAATTCGCCACTCAACTGGATAGAACCCCCCTGGAAGATGCTACTCAGTTGTAAGTCGATTTTACCGTTGTTATGGGAAAAATATCCAAATCATCCCTATCTTTTAGAAGCATCTTTTCAGCCGTTAGCTGGTAGAAGTTATCGAAAACCGATTCATGCGCGAGAGGGAGCGAATATTGCTTTGATGATAGGAGATCAGGTTGAAAATGAGACAGCTGGTCCCTACGATGGCCCTTATGTTTATCAGCAAATTGGCCCAATCAAGCAAACGGATGGATATTTTGCGGTGATCGGTTCCTGGGTTATTTATGGAACCGCTTGTGGCATTGGAATTCGCGAAGATAGCACTCAAATTACTCAAAATACTTCCCGTTTTGTTCCTCATCAATTGGTCAATTGATAAAATTTACTCAACTACACCCATTGGGATCAAGAATTGAAACTCTTTTTCATCAATTGATTGTGTCCCAATCCCATTAATCCTATGAAGTGAACCAAAGGGTGAAGTCATATTTTGTATGTTATTGATTGATAAAATGAATAAATTCTTTTTATCGAAAATTAGCGAATTTGATCATTTTTTAGTTTTGTATCCATTTTTGGAAAAGAACCGATTTCTCCTAACGAATAACTAGTGTTCGGAACAAATCCCCATAATTGAAATGGTGGGATAGGGTCCGAAATTGGAAATGAAATTCATGAACCAGTTACATCAATTAGATGGGGGAAAAAACTATGTTTCGTAAAATTATTTTTTGGGGTATCCTATCTCTAGTCGGCACGATCGCTGTTGCTCACACCAAAGCAGGAACTTATATTTCTACCTGGTTGGATGGGCGAGTCGCTAGTTTGGAGGAAGAGATTTCGCCTGATTTTGAACTTGCATCCATCAAGAAACAGATGAAATCTTTGAATAAAGAGAGAAATAAACTTTTAGCGAAATTGGCAACATTGCGTGTCGATTCGGATCGATTAGCGAAAGAGATTGAGAAAGATCAATTGAAAATAGACCAGCAGGAAGCATGGTTAAAAGATAAAGCAAATGAATTGAAAAATACAAATCAATCAGAGAAAGTTGTGTGGGAGCGAAAAAAAATATCAATAAATCGAGCAAGAGAGAGATTGCAACTGGGTTTGAATCAACTAAAATCGGCTCGATCTCGGTTACAAACCAAACAGCAAACGTTCGATTATTTGGTTAAATCGCGAGATACTTTGACCGAACAGGTTAATACCTATCAAACGGAGATGCAACGATTGGAAATCTCGTTCAGCGCCATGGAAGCAGATATTCAAGCGATGAAATTAGAGAAATTGTGCGACAAAAAATGTGACGAAGGCTCAAAATTAGCGGAACTGCGTGGGTCGCTAGACCAATTGAAACGAAAAATTGCGATTGAGAGAACCAAACGGGAACTTATCCACGAAATGCCGGGCGAAACGGGTGATTCAAGGAAGCTGGAGGATATTATCCAGGAGATTAATTCGCTCCATAGCGACAAATCGGAATAGTGGAAAAGAAATGAGTAAAAGGTAGTCATTTACTAAACCGATCGTTATACTAAAGTGAATCAGATCATGAGCCAGTAAAGCGAGATAAAGATATTGAATTCCAATATTTACCATCAAGTTTATTTACCCTCAAGTTATGGAAAAATCTGATTCAAACTGAAATAATTTCTGATGAAAGAATTAATCAGAAATAGAACGACCAGATGCGTATGACACAACCAAGTTGGCTAACAAAATGGCAAGCAAGGGAAGCGATAAAAAATGGTCAACCCGAAGAAGCCCACCGGTTACTCAATCAATTAATTGCATCGGGGGATCGCCGGGCTTGGCCATTACGGCAGGATCTGGTAAAAGGGTATGTTCAACGAGCGGAAAAGTTCCTGGATCAAGACAATATAGAAGGGGCCTGGAAAGATCTCATCCTTGTAGAAGGTCTAGCTCAAGATAATAGTCAGGTAGTAAAGCTCCGTGAAACACTTACTCGGTTAGGGATAGCAGAAAGCCGAGCCTATCTGGAAAATGCGCGACCGCTTCAAGCCATTGAAGCGGTAATGCGTCTCAAAAACCGTCCTGCCACTCATCCTGATTGTTCCATCTTGGAAGAAATTAGTAAAGAATGGATAGGAGCACTAGACCAAGCCGACCGCGGCGAATTTGAAACGGTGAAACAGCAACTTCAACACATCCGTTCCCGATTGCGCGGAAGAACGGCTGGGTTGGATCGTGTCGAAGAAAAGATCGAAGATCGGCACATGCGGTATCAGCATGCTCGGAAAGAATTGACTCAAGCTTTAGTGCAACAAGATTGGGCGAAAGTACTTGAACAAGCCGAAGAGATATTAATTGTTGCACCTAAAAATCGAGAAGCTCAAGAAACCCGAACAATCGCTTGGCAAAAAATTCAAGCATTACCAACATTGAAACAGCAAAATGAACCTGTTCTCATCGTAGATACATTTAAAGAGGCCTCCTCAGAATCAGATAGGCAAGGAAAAGTAAAGGTCGCAAGCTTTGAAGATCTGGGATCTCCAAGCACCGATATTCAACAAGCATGGTCAGCAGAGAGTTGTAATCTTGAACACGGATCGAACTCGGGATTCACTAATAACTTAGAAGATGCTCGGATTGCCTATAGCCTAGAAAATGCTCCCAAATCTTCTGTTGTTCGTCAAGAGTTAGAATTCGTAAATGTGTCCAGTAGCGATCAGGCGAGCGATCAAAGGAAGAGACCGGAATTAGCGGAGACCAAGGCTTCTACTTCATCGAAAACTGCCCTCGATTTATCTGTCGCGTATGAATTACCGAAACGATTCATCCTTTGGATCGATGGCTATGACGCTTTTTTAGTCTGTTTACATAAACGGATTACTCTGGGACAAGCGATAGCAGATAACTCTCTGGATATACCGGTTTTTGCTGATATATCGCGGGTACAGGCCAACTTCTTGAACGAGGACGAAGCCATCGTGATGGAATCGTCCAGCCCTCTTCGTATCAATCAGAAACAACAGGAAACGGCAATATTGAGGGATCGCGATTTTGTGGAATTGACACCGAACTGTTCTTTTCAATTTTTGCAAAAAGTTCCAGGCTGCCGTAGCGCTATTCTGGATTTCTCAGGGAGTGATCGGTTAGTCTACGGAATTTCACAAGCGATTATCATGGGGGATTTACTGATCCTCGGCCCAGGTGAAAAATCCCACATTCTGCTCGATCTGCCACAACCGATTTTTCTCGTCCGCTCGGAAAATGAGTTGATTATTCGCTATGGCGAAAGTTTTCGTTTGAATGGAACGGTTTACGAAAAACAGGCGCTAGTGCATTTTCCTGCTCATTTTAGCAATGATATGCTCTCCTTCGCCTTGGAACCGATCTATAACAATAAAGCAAAATTTCAATCAGGATGATTACTCCGGATGATAGCAACTGGTATCTAGCAAATACGACCGTGATAATCATTTTAACAAGGGAATGATTGAGTAAAAGGCTTTTGATTGAAACTAAAACTTATACTATATGCTATCCTAGATACTAAAAGAGGCCTTTCGAAGCAATTCGAAAATGAGCTGGGTAAGACTTTATGATTAAAACACATTCGACATTCCGCCCGTCCCAGGGAATAAAACCAAAACCGTTCACTTACCATTGGGGCCAAACCCCTTTGGTGGGTTATACCATCAAGCGTGGTCTTGGCCAAGGGGGGTTTGGCGAAGTCTATTTTGCTGTTAGTAGTGGTGGCAAAGAGGTTGCGTTGAAACTGATCCGCGGGCAATCCGACATTGAACTGCGTGGTATCTCGAACTGTCTTAATTTTAAGCATCCCCATCTAGTCCATCTTTACGATCTAAAAAAAGATGAAGTGGGAGATCACTGGTTGATCATGGAATATATCCGTGGCGAAACTATGCAGGCTCATCTAGCTAAATCAGCGAAAGGTTTATCGATCGAGCAGATGAAGACGTGGTTTTTGGCGATTGCTCGCGCGGTAGCCTATTTACATGACCATGCTATTGTGCATCGCGATATCAAACCCGGCAATATTTTTATTGAAAACGGGGTACCGAAGTTGGGAGACTATGGTCTGAGTAAATCGGTAAGCAGTTCTCACCATCAACATTCTTCCCAAGTTGGGACTATCTATTATATGGCCCCGGAAATTGCCACCGGGCTTTACTCGAAACAGATAGATATCTATGCCTGCGGCGTTTTGCTTTATGAAATGTGTACAGGAGAAGTTCCATTTCGTGGCGAGACCTGGAATGAAATCGCTTTGCGGCATCAAACCGATACTCCTGACGTTTCGCAAATCCCCGATCTTTATCGACCGATTATTTTGCGCGCTTTGCATAAACGCCCGCAAGCCCGCTATCAACAGATGGAGGAGATGATTCAAGATCTGGAAACGATTGCCACACCCATCCAAAAAAGTATTCCGGCTGCTATTATCGCCCCACCATATTCCGAACCAGTTGCCAAACCATCTGAGGGGCAAGCCACTCTGCCGACTCCTAAATTCGCGGAGATTCGTATTGAAAAATCTCTTGCCGTGGAGAACCAGAAAACTCCCAATTTGAATCCACAGGAAAATCCTGATCCTGCCAATCCTATTCCGGTAACGAAAGCGATTACTCTCACTTGGCAGATGCGCGTGCGAGAAATCAGTTCCATTCTCTGGTACTCCCTAATTCCCGCGAGCTGCGCAGCTCTCCTGAGTTGCTTCTGGCTTGGCACTGTCGATTGGTTAACCATCAGCCCTGTGTTTTTTATGACTTTGATTATCATCTGGGCGATGATGCTACCATCACGGCATTTTCAAATTCAAAATAAAACTCCACCTCGACTTTTAATGATTTTCGCTGGTTTTTTGGTGGGTTTAGCTAGCTTCTGGCTTGAAGGATACCCTTTGCCCCTAGGAAATACCAGTTCGCTGCTTCCCATGGAAGAAGAATATGTCTACCTGCCGAGCCTGTTGACTCATGTAACCTATTTTGGCTTAATTTTTGGCATCGCTCGCTGGCATTTATGTACTCGTCTGCAGCGATCAGAAAAATTCTCGTTATTCCCCATTATGGTCGCTATTTTCTGGGGCTGGATATTACGCTTAATCGGTAATCAAAATACGATTCCGGATAAGAGTACTATTTTGGCTCTGGCCGTAGCTGCAGGTGGAATTCAATGGATGTCCCCCTGGGAAAAACCACCAGAATCACCACGCGCTTTCCGAAGACGAATGCGGCAAATGAATCGTCAGATGGGGAAGGAAAATCGAATATGAAAAACGCGATCTATTTACTTTTACTGGTTGCTCTGTATGCGACTTTTCGACCGCATTACAGCCATTCAAAATTACCACACTCCGAACGTTATAATCTCTCCAATCTTCATTCCCAATTATCTCCAGATGGATTGAATCTAAAATTTACTGCCGAGGGGGATTATTGTATCAGCGAGAAATTAGCCCGTCTGAGTCTAATTGAAAATTGCCAGCAAATTATTCACGAGGAACTGGATTCTGCTGGTCTTTCGCTTATCCGTCCCCCTTCGCGGCGCTGGATTGAGAAACGTTGTTTTAACTCTAGCTCTGCCCAAGATCGTTTTGTCATGGAATCATTTGAGGTTGGATCCGAGGATGAATTGGCTAAAGTTTATCGAGCCAAGTTGAAAGTCGACATTATGCTAGACGACAAAGAGATCAATTCCTTTAGACAGCAGAAACGAGTTGTCAATCTTTGGTTCTGGCTATCAACGATTCTCATGATCACGGGACTTTTTCATCTCTATTTTTTACTCGATGAGTGGACGCGCGGTTATCTCACTCAAATAATCATTCAAGTTATCGTTATCCCTGTGATTATTTTAATTTTATTTAAGTTGATTATCACATAAGAGTTAAGAGTGTTAGAATAATAAAATGAACAATCGCTATCGGATTCATGGTAAAATCTGCTAAAATCAAGGAAATTGAAATAGAAAGTGGAGAAAAAACATGGGATCCGAAAGCGATCGGCTACTCATAAAAAGCATCCGTCATGGGGACGAACGAGCTTGGGAACAGCTCATTCATCGATTCGAAGGGCGTATTCTGGCCTATGCTATTCGGAAACTAAGGGATCGATCGTTGGCTGAAGATGTCGTCCAGGAAACATTGATCGGATTTTTAAATAGTTTACCGAATTATGACGACAATCGTGATTTGCAAAATTATCTTTTTTCAATCGCCTCTTACAAGATAACCGATCAGATCCGTAAAAAAAATCGTCACTATGTTGAGCAAGGGGAAGGGGCAGAAATTCATCTTGCCGAAAAAGCAGATAGTCAACAACGGGGGGCATCTAGTATT
>JAKBAI010000299.1 GCA_021809185.1 Planctomycetota bacterium | reverse complement strand
TTCTTCGCCAGTTGCGCGAACTTCGTGAATTTTCTCCCGATCAGCTTCTCGAAAATCGGTACAATAAGTACCGCAAAATGGGACTCTTCCGAGACAATCAATCAGTAATATCAGAAACCGCGAGTGAAGCCTTGTAGCGACGTCCTGAAGCGGAGTAAATTCAAATTCTTCAAAACTTCAGCTCAAGCAAAAAACTGCTTTTTTTATTTGAGCACGCCCAACTCTATCTATCTGGAGAGAAAGTAAGTGTTAAAGCCGATAATCACAAGTTATTACCCCACAATAACTTAGAAAATACAAGCCAATTGAACATAAGATACATTATCGGACATTGTTTTTCGGGGTCGTTTTGACTTCGATTTGAATATATTTATGGTCAATCCAGACAACGTCCGATAATGGTTGTTATGTTCAATTAGTTTCCAAACCGTTTTTAATCCATTATTTTTGCATCAAACGAGTAATATCATCATCTGAGTCCGTATCTGAGTCCGTGTTAATTCTTCTCCAACAGAACGACCCTGATTTTTTGATTTTTATTGTCGATTATCTCTTGCCAAAATTTGAACATGACAACAACATCAAACTCGATTTCCGACCAGCAGTTCTCGGCACCACCTGAATCACAAAATACATCACCTGGAATATATCTCGATCATCCAAAAATTCGTGTGGGGATGGTCGGCTTGGGGATGATTTTTAGAGAAACGTATGAACCTCTATTAAATGAACTAGAAAAAGATCATCTGTATATACCTCAAAAAGAAAGCAGCGTGCAGGTTACCCTCTCCTCTGCTCTCACATTGGGGCACTCCAAAGCAAAACTCATTTTGGAGGAACGGACCAAACAAGGTCTTTCTCCGTTTCAACATTTTACATTATCCGAAAATCAGCTTGGGTTATTTCTGGATTCTGGAATCGATGTTGTCTGTGTAGCATCTCCAGATGACCGGCACTACGAAATTGCAAAGCAAGCGATTCTCAAGAAAAAACATGTGCTGATTGAAAAACCATCCGTGTTGTCGTTGTATCAGCTCAATGAGTTGGTTAGACTTGGAAAAGAAAATCAGATATTGGTGAAAGTGGTCTATCACAAACTCTTTGATCCAGACCATCAAAAATTGAGATCTTTATATCAAAAAGGGATACTACGTCACGTAAATGAAGGTTATTGCACTTTACTCGAACCGATCTCTATCAGCACGGGGCAATTTTCGGAATGGATCAAGGGACGGAATCCAGCAACTTACGTTGCGATTCACTATATAAAACTAATCGATTTTTCATTTGCCCAAAATTGGCGTTTACATCGAATACGAGCAATCGGTCAGCGCGGGATAATTGATTCCCCAGTGGGGAATACTTTCGACTCGGTTCAGCTCGGGATCACCTATATTTATAACGATGATCAACGTGAAGCTAATTTCAATATCCATACGGGATGGGTTCTACCTAATCAGTTTATGGGACATGTTGAACAAGAAGTGCAATTTCGATTTGATAATGGGGTTTGGAATGCTCATCAAAGAAAAAGAGGAGTCGAATTATTTGTTGAACAATTAGGTAAGAATTCAAAAATAGATTTCAAGAGGGACATTAATTTAAGTATACCACATAATATTCCTTCTCAATCGGAAAAATCCACTATTCAAGAGATAGAAATCCCCAAAATAACTCCAAATCACCATTACAATTCTACCTCAATCGCTCCTTGGAATGAACCCATTACCAAAGGCTATGGGTTAGATGCTATCCGAAGATTTTTTCAAGAAGTTTCGTATGTCGAATTTGGAGGAGAAGCATCAAAAAGATTCGATCGTTGGCAGCAAACAAAAGCACTGGTTCATAACGATCTTGAAGCCGATCGAAATTCAGTTGCCGTATTAATGAGTCTAGAACATATCTTAAATGAACAGACTCGAGGTCGACCTGAAGCTTGGGTGGAAGTTAAAACCGATCAAAACGCAGAATGTACAGAATTAGTTCTTCATTCTTGGGGATTAAAAGATAAGATAATTTATGCTTTTCCTACAGAGGCCAATCAATAAATTACAACTATCATTAAAATATAAACCAGCGACCATCATTTTTTCCATTTTTTCATTACCGATCTGAATCAATCAAGCAAAGAAAAAAGAAGCTGGATCTTGGAATTGATATTGGGTATTCTTCAATAATGAGTATAATCACAAGAGATTGTTTAATTTAAATAGTTTAGGTACTTTTTGATTTAGAAGTTGAGAATAAGAAGAAGATCAAAAAGCTCAATAAGTTAGTACAGAATTCTCCCCCATCAGAAAATAAGCGAGAGAATCCCAAAATTGGTGGGAGGATTTAAATCGAATTCTAAGATAGTCAAAACAATGATGAATCATGCAATCCAACACGCAGATGAAATTCAATCAAACGATTATCGTTCCATTATTGATAATACCGAGGCAATTTCTCAAAGAACATATACCCCTTCTCAGCTTGTAATTGCTCAAAGTAAAGGAATTTATCACTGGACAGCAGAAGGGAGAAAATTGATCGATTTCTCTTCGGGAGTATTGGTCAGCAATCTCGGGCACAACCCGAAAAAATGGTTCGAGCGATTTTTATCTGCAATGAGTTGGAACTCAAATGAGGTACAGCAAAAAGAAGCTTTGAGTTTGAAGAAGATAGATCTTGAAGAAGATTTTTTCAAAGCAGTCCCATTTACTGCATATAATGCGATAACACCGGTTGAATCTCTAGCCAATCAAAAATTGATAGCTCTGCTTCAGAAAACAAAATTTGGAAAGAATCTTCAAAAAATTCTGTGGGCTGCATCCGGTTCCGAAGGGATTCAAAAAGCTTTATGGGCAGCCTTAGCCAAAAATCCTGAACGACCGATCATTTTGGCGACTCGGTTCGGTTTCCATGGAAAAAAAGGACTGGCAGGTTCGGTTTCAGGAAGCGAATCGGATCCCGACAGGGATCCCAGAGTAAAGTTCATATCTTTTCCGTTAGACGAATCAAGCGATATTTCTAAACGTCCAAATCTTTATAATTGGAGTAAATATATTGAAGAATGGGAGAAATTGATTGATCAACACGGCAATCAAATTGGAATTGTTATTACCGAACCGTATCTAGGCGGTGGCGGATCGTTTCATCCACCTAAAGAATTTTTACAACAATTGCAATCGTTCTGTCGTAAATATAATATCGTGTTTATTTTGGATGAGGTTCAATCTAATTTTGGTCGAACGGGAGAGATGTTTGCCTTTGAGAAGTATGAGTTAGAACCCGATCTAGTCGTTCTGGGAAAAGGGCTTGGGAATGGTGTGCCGATAGCTGCTGTAGTGGGAAGGGCCGATTTACTCTCTGCTCTTCATTATGGAGAAGGATCTGATACCTGGAGTGGAAATCCATTAGGATGTGCAGCTGTAGTTGCAACGATTGATGAATTTTTGACCAATCGGGTACTCGAAAAGATGAAAACTCCATCAGAGATAATAGAGAAAGGGTTGGTTGAATTAAAAAAATATCCGTTTATCTCAGCAATTCGTGGAGAGGAAGGCGGAATGGTCTGGGGAATTGAGTGTCAGGACTTTGGTAACCGATCTGCGCGAGATTGGGCAAACGAAATTGTTCTAGGTTGTTATCGAGGAATCTGTTCTTCAGAATCTCATTCAGATAAAATTCCCTCAGATAAAATTCTTTTAAGTGTTGAGAAAAAAAATCCTCATGATTTTGGAAATGGCTCAGAAAATGCAAACACAGAAATTAAGAATTTTGAAGAGATTAAAGGGATCCATCTCTTGGGACCACTGGCAGGAAAAGTAATTCGAGTCTCCCCTCCTCTGATTATTTCGATTCAAGAGGCTAAATTTGCTATTGAACTTATGCATAGGATCTTTGAATCTTTGTTATTAAAAACCAGGTCAAATAGTGATTGTTCAAGATGAAGAGTGAACAATAAGAGTGAACATTAGAGTGAACAATAAGAATCGAGCCAATAATAAATGATCTTCAATTGTACCAAAAAAGTCTCTGCGAGTATTTCAACGGAATAGCAACAGAATCTAATACAAAGTATTACTTAGGGAAGATTAGCGAGATCCCGAAAAGGATGAAAAAGGAACACCATGGTTAAGATTTCGTTTTTTTTAAGTAACAGAAAAATCGGAGCAAAATAATCAAAATGCTGCTAGCCACAGATGACATATCAACTTTGGAACATCTGGGTAGTATGATTGGAGTGCAAGGCTATCAGCTTGGCTCTTTTCTTGCTGTTTTGCTTGTTAGCATCATTGTTGGGATGATCGGTACTTTAGTTGTAGGGAATCGCATGGCGTTTTTCTCTGATGCCATGGCTCATTGCGCGTTTGCTGGAATCGCACTGGGCTATCTCATGACATTCGTCTTCTATTCCAATCCAAAATACGATGAATACCATTGGCTTTTACCCCTGATCATGGTGGGGTTTGGCTCGTTAATAGGCATTGGCATTGCTTTTGTTCGGGAGAAAAGTGGGTTAGCGGATGATACCGTGATTGGTGTATTTTTTGCGGGAGCCATTGGCTTCGGAGCTATGTTGTTAACGGGTCTAGAACGAAAACGGGGCTTCAATCCAGAAGGATTTATGTTTGGAAGTCCACTTTTTGTAAAATCGATCGATTTAGTTTATCTTTTACTACTCGTTATTCTCATCATTCTATTTCTCTGGCGGCATTATAACGAATTTGTCTTCTCGAGCTTCAGTCAAAGCTTGGCCAAATCTCGGCAAATCCCTACCAGTAAAAATCATTATATTTTTATTTTGTTACTAGCCCTTATTGTAAATCTAGCGATTGTTGCTGTAGGCGTGCTTCTTATTAATGCCATGCTGATCGTCCCTGCGGCAACAGGAAGTAATCTAGCCAAAAATTTGCGCCAACTTTTCTGGTATACGATTGGAATCTCTGTAGCTTGTTCCATCAGTGGTTTGATGATCAGTAAACGTTTGTTACTAACTTTTTATGGGGAATCGATTAGATTTGGTCCAAGTGGAACGATTATTTGTTTGACGGTTGCTTGTTTTTTCGTATCGATGCTTATAGCTAGTTTAAATCAGAGTCGATTTCGAAATTCGTAAAAGCTTGTAAAAGCTTCTGTAGCAACAATCGTTTGTCGAATTGTGAAAACTTTTATTTTTATTCTTTAGCCGAGTAGGATTTATCTGTGGAAGTACAAGGAATCCAAAATTTTGTTCTTAATTTCGTTTCCATTCTCTGGGAAGCCTTCCCTTTCGTAGTATTAGGAGCCTTAATCGCGGGTATTTTGGAAGAGATGGTTCCAGATCGGA
>JAKBAI010000298.1 GCA_021809185.1 Planctomycetota bacterium | reverse complement strand
GACTCTTCTTTTTACAGAGAGATCGTATCGAAAAAGTGACTGCTGCGGAAGTAAATCGTGTCGCTAAGGAATATTTCAAAACAACCAATCGCACCACCGGAGTTTACTACCCAACGAAGATTGCCGAACGAGTTCCCATTGCCGAAACCCCTGATATCGCAGCACAATTGAAAGGTTACAAAGGCAAATCTGCCATGGTTGCTGGGGAAACTTTTGAAGCAACTCCTCAAAATATCGAAAAGCGACTTGTCCGCGGTAAATTGGAATCGTTGCAAACCGCTTTGCTGAAAAAATCGACTCGAGGAGAAACGGTCAATCTCCATCTCAATCTCCGTTTTGGAAACGAAAAATCTCTGGTAGGGCAAAGTGCAGCGATTGAGCTTCTCGGTACCTTAATGACTCGGGGCACTAAGTCATTAACTCGAGAACAGATTCATAACGAGTTCAATAAGTTAAAAGCCACTGTCAGTGTTTCCAGTTCGCTAGGTGAATTGGGAATAACGATCCAAACTAAAAAAGCCAATCTGATCCCCACGCTCAAAATTGTGGAACAGATTTTACGAGAACCGTCATTTCCAGAAAATGAATTCAATGATTTAAAACGGCAAGTCCGCGATCGTTTGAATCGTAATTTAACGGATCCGCAGCAGCTCGCGGTTATAAGTCTACGGCGGAAAATGTCCCCTTATGAACCAGATAACGTCCGCTATGTTCCCACGATCGAAGAACAGATTCGAAGACTCGATTCTCTGCAACTCAAAGATATTCGAAATCTGTATACTACCCAGATTGGCGCTGCGGTAGGAGAATTAGCAATTGTGGGGGATTTTGATCCTGAATCTACTCTGGAAACCATAGGGAAAATGATCAAAGATTGGAAAGCCGAAGTCACTTATGAACGGATCAAAAGATCGGTACCTGCTTCACTTAAGGCCGAGACCGTCATCATCAATACTCCCGATAAAGCCAATGCGGTATATCTTGCCGGTACGGTAGTAGAAATGAATGATAATAGTCCTGAATATCCGGCAGCTCGAATTGGTAGCTTTCTATTTGGTGAAGCCCCTCTTGCTTCCCGTCTTTCCAAACGGGTTCGCGGCGAAGAGGGCCTTTCTTATGGTGTTGGTGGCTTCTTCAATGCTTCTGCTCAAGATTCGGTTGGAACTGAAATGATTTATGCAATTACCAATCCGCTTAATATCAAAAAAGTGGATGCCGCAATTAAAGACGAAATCAACAAGTTCCGCGAGTCGGGACTTAGTTTAGATGAACTGGAACAAGGGAAAAAAGCCTATCAAGAACGCCGAAAACTTGATTATGCCAACGATCAGCTTCTTACCAACCGATTAACTCAATACCTCTATCTAAATCGAACATTCCAGTACGATATCGAGATAGAAAAGAAAATGGATGCTTTGACGGTTACTGATGTCAATCAGGCATTTAAGAAAGTTATTGTTCCAGAAAAATTGATTGTGGTTCAAGCGGGGGACTTCAAGAAAACCGATTCCGCTCCTAAGAAAAAGTAAACCAAAGAACTACTTTTCGCCCAGTAATTCTACACTGAAGTTCTAGAAGAGATCTCTGTAAATGTTGTTCTAGTCTAATCATCGAGTTATGGTCCGTCCAAGAAGGACCATAACTCGATTCTATTTCCACCTTTTTACTGCCCTATAAATGCTGTTTGCTTTTATTTCTTATTTGGATTACACAATAATCCTTTTCTCGATGTTCGTCTCTTTTTTGCAACAATATACTATTTACGCGACAACACATCCACCAACCGCTTCGATTTTGTTTCGTAATACAAATCAGAGCAACTTAAGTCATTCTTTAAATTTCCAAGCGTGGAGCACAAGTTTAAAAGATCGAGCTAATATCGATCTCGAACGGATCGAGGTTTGACGACAAGGCCGAGAAGATCAGCACCGCGAGAACCCGAACGGTGCCTGCGAGTATTAAGAAAAGCGCAAGAATGTGAGGATGTATTCATTCCGAAATGATTGATTATTTGCCGTAGAAATCAATCTCGTTATGATTGCTCTTACAATCCTTTGCGAATACTGCTACTACTCATATCACACGGTTTTAGAATATCCGCTGAGACCAGATCTGTTAGTTCCCTGAGGTTTGCGGGAACCTTAAAGGTATCTTCCTCTGTGGTGGCTACCCCATTGATCACACGATGAAATACCAGAAATCGGCAGTTCGCTTTGCGAATTTCTTCGATAGCATCAAACCGCATTTTTTCATCGTTATGGTAATATTTTATATCGCCAATCCGTAAAAGGGTATCCATACCGACAACAAAAGTACACCCCGGGAAAAGTTTTGCTTTTTCCGAAAAAGTGGCGGCGGTGGTAAAATGAAGATTCCC
This sequence comes from Planctomycetota bacterium, assembly GCA_021809185.1. Lineage (GTDB taxonomy): Bacteria > Planctomycetota > Planctomycetia > Gemmatales > Gemmataceae > JAKBAI01. The sequence goes on along the minus strand of JAKBAI010000298.1, from coordinate 2,936 downwards.
TGCCCAAGGCTCGGTCTGTACTTGATTTCTAATCTGTTCTTCTCGAATTTTCATGTCATAGTAGCTAATGGGGGGTTTATCGATATTGCGGATGCACAGCTCAAAATCTATTCGTTGATGGTTTAGTTGAAATACTTTCTGAGCGATTTCCAGGTGCCGAGAGTGCATGGGATTCCAGGCACCTGGAAAGATAAACTTGTTGATCTTGTTGTCACCAGCAATCATCGAACTGAATAATTTACGTTTGTCCTGCATCAAGTCTACCCATCCGGGACTTGCGGTTGTTACATCGCAATGGCAGTTACAAGAAAGATTCTTTTCCAATAAACCGATCGTATTTTCGTAGCCGAAGCCTGTGATGAGAACGTTGATAATCTGGTGAGCTGCAAAGGTTTCCTCCTCTTCACGAGAAGTTTTTCCTTCGTGAACAATATCAAAGGCATAACTTCCGGTCTGGTAATGATTCTGAAAGGCAACGAAAATCTGGTGTTGCCGACCAATCCGTTCCGATTCATCTTTTTTGAGTGAGCTGGTAGCTCCAACCCCAACAACCTCATAACTGCCCGTAAGTTTTGTAGCACGAATATAAGCGGATACTGCCAAAGATCGAGCTGCCTCTATGGAGCAGTATTTATCTGGTTTCCCTTTGATGAATTCGTTGAAAGCATTCTGATGATAGGCAACGACGGCTTCCAGAATCGTATTACTTCCGTTACCGTGCCGGAGTAGTGAACCAATCGCTTCCGTTCCGCCTCCGGTTATCGCAAGTACCGCTCGATGAGAACCGCTCATGGTGTTTAATTTGGAGATGAGTTCTTTAGTTTCGTTCATGATGTTCTGGTCTCCATTACGAGTTATTTGGGGGCCTTCTCGTTTTATCTCTTTTCGCGATCGAGCACCAATTCTAATTATACGATCGTTGATCAAAAATGTCTTTCCTGACACTACAAAAATTATTCATTGACAAAAAGTTAGATTTGATTATTAACAAACGATCGATAAGTTCGAGACCAATTACTAACATCAATGACAAAGTGAGCGAGAGCGTAAACCCTCCGATTCTCATTTCTACTAACCCATATGAATTTCTGAAAGAATTGTTGCGAATAATGGATCGATCGACTGGTAATATCCAGAATAGCTTCCAATTTGACAGTTTTAATAAGACTTAGTAAAATAGTTGCAAGTGGATTAAATTCGAATTAAGGGAATAAAATGAAATTAGGAATCGTTTATAATCATTCACAGTTCTCTATCGGAATAGATATATTTCTGGGAATTTATAATTTTAGGATGGCAAAAAAATGATTACCTAGCAAATATGATGTATGTCCCATGATTTTCCCATAATGTATCTCATGATGTATCTCATGAAAAAAAGCGATCTAAGGACTGGAGAGTCAATAACAGTTATAACTCTCGATCATCTAACTTTGAATCGTCGTTCTTTGAACGGATAAAGATTTTGTCATTCTAAAAGATTGAACCGGTTTCTATTTCCCATGAAGGATAAAGCGAATTAATGTCTGAGGATTCTTCCGCCGATTTACAAGCAAATGATCCGAACAATCCGTTTCCTTGGCTCAATGGCAATGAAAGACCTGATTGGCCAGTGGAATTGGATGAGTATATAACTCAACTTGGAAAACCGATCCAGGTTTTTCGTACTTCTGCGAAGACGGCCCGCAAGAGAATTATTTACGGATTCTTTTTGATCCTTGTGGGTGTTATCATCAATATTCTTTATTTCACATTGATCGGAAAGATCATTGTTGATAAGATACTTTTTTTAATTTTGTTTGGGTTGCCGATCATGGGCATTACCATCGCGATTCGGGCCTGGCGGGATCGTGGCATGTGGGTTTTACAATATCCCATGGGACTATTACACTGGCATCGCAAAATGGTTACCTCTCTCCCTTGGTCCGAAATTTCCGAAGTCTATTTTTTGCGACTCCAATCGGCGGAAAACCTCGATAAACCCCTTGAATACGACGAAGAAACGGATAGTTTTTGGTATTACTTTCCTCTAAAATCTTGGATTGAAGCAAAATCTCATTTGCAGCTCAATGTAGTTCGAGCAGATGGGGTGAAAGTCTATTTATCTTCAGCGATGAATAATTTTGGTGAACTGGGTGATCTCATCCAGAAAAAAACTTTAGCTAAGCTATGGCCAAACATCAAAAACAAGATCGATCAATTTGAACCGATAACCGATTTTCCAGGTATTTATCTCGATTATCGCTCGCTAAACTTGAGTAAAAAAGAATCTCTGGATTGGACCGAATTTGGTGGAATTAAAATAATCAATGATCGACTGCTTTTCTACAAAGAGGGAAAATGGCGCAGCTGGGGAGATCTGCCAGCTATCCTAATCCCCAATCTCCATATTCTCATTACAACGATTTATTATTTGCACAATTTTTCAAATCGTGCTCTTCAGATGTTAACCGATAATATCCCATTCGTTCTGGATAGGACAGCAGAAAATAATTCAGATAGGAAAGCCGATCGGCAAGAACACGACGAGGAGAGAAGCAATTATTAATTCGCAACTTCGATAGGGGTAATGGTCTTATCGATCCTCGAAGAAAGCTTTCGTTAATCGCTTTGCCAATCGTCGTTGACAAAGTGGGATGGATAATAATAGTCTTGTCAATCTTTTGCAAGCTTTTGCTTTCTGCATGATTCGCTAAATGCGGGCAAGGACACCCGCGCTCCCTCGGCTCCTACGGGGAACTGTCTCTCGATTAGCTATTTATTTCTTTTTGGTTTATAGCCTAAAGGCGGGCGGGACGCCCGCGCTCCCAGAGGAATCGACTCTCGATAGACCTTCTGCTATTTAAATCGGTGCGTATTTATTGTACGGATTCCTTATCTGCTCAAGAAATGAAATCTCCTTGTCTGGTAGCGTGTAAGCTCCTTTGAGAATCAAA
>JAKBAI010000051.1 GCA_021809185.1 Planctomycetota bacterium | reverse complement strand
TGCCGCTCTTCGTGAACGGCTACGACCGTACTCGCTGCGGGAATATAATATCCTAATAAATAGATCGATAAAAGCAGAAGTGCCAGGGGAGAACAGAGCCACTCCAGGAAGAATAGCTTTTTAGTCGGATCGGCTTCCCCTTTCTGCGGTGGTAAACTACTAATGACCAGAAAAAGTAGAGGTTGTAGTAGAACCATTTGCGTAAAAGAACTAGATACGAATCCATATAAAAGCAATAGCAAAACACCCAGAAAGAGAACTCGGCGAAGAGAAACATCAACCCAGCTCAACTTTTGAACTAAAGCAATGATGGCGAACCATAACACCGCGCGGATGGCTACCTGGATACCGAACTCGATGAATGCTTTTGCGGGGGCTTCTGCAGGTATATCTCCTGATCCCAGCACAAAGCCCAAAATGGCTCCAAACATTCCCCCTAAATAGACGATTTTCCGTTCGGTGTTATCTAAAACGAGCTGGCTTGCCTGATGTAAATTAGAGAAATCAGAAAGATTAGCTGATTCTATCAGCGGTTGATTATGCAATCTATTTGCTGTATTTCGATTTTTTTTCAATTTCAAATAAGAGAAAATCGGAACAGCACAAAAGAGGAGCAAGAAACAAATCCCACCAAGCCCCAGGTCGCAACCTAGATCGATCCAACCATTCGCTGTTCCCGGAATATGTCCATCAGCGAAGCGAGAAAAATTTCCTCCTCCAATACCCAATTCGAGATGTTGCCACAATAGTTTGCTGCCTATCTTTTGCATTTGCAAACGTTCTGCCCAGGGTTGCTGGAGAAAATATATCAGACCAAGAGCCAAAACAATCAACCAACAACTCCATAAAAGAAGACCGAACCGCTGTTGTTTTTGCTTATATTTCCAGATTCGAACTGCTGTGTAAACAGAGAAAGGGGTTATTAAAAGGAGATAGCCGATCAATGTTTCCATACAATCGAAACTGCCATGATATTTTCCGAGTTGTTGAAATGACAGGGTTTTGTCTATGAGAGGTTTCTCGATCGTCTCTGATTGGCGCCAATCGGCTTGGGTATAGCATCCAGGCCGATTGATATTTTCCGAAAATCGTTCATCCCCAACTAATGGAACATCGACAGAATAGGAGTTGATTTCTGGGACAGGCCAGTAAAAATGGGGAGCGATTAGTTGGTATCCGATCCACAATACTTGGCTAAAAGCGTTCGCCAATAATGCAATAGCAATGACAATTGCACCACCAGATTTTGACCGCCACTGCAATAAAAGAAAAACCAGTGCCACCAGATTCGCCCAATCCCAGGCGATGAGATAAGCAGGGTAGCTGTAAGAGGCTCGAAACCCAGCAGACAAAAAAGACAATAACACCAAAGTTAGCAATAGCCCTATTTTCCAACCGCCCCATACGATCGGTTGTTTGCTATATTTTTGATATAGAAAAAAGAGAAAGAGCAAGATAAAACCACATAGATTGAGAGTCAATCCTCCTGCCCCGGTTGTCAACATCAGATGACCTGGATCAGCAGTACTAATCATTGGCCGGGCAACTAAAAGTGCACATAGAACTACTTGAATGGCATTAGGGATTTGGTTCAACCAAGGGGTTAGTGGACCAGAGGAATGATCCTCCTTTATGACAGGGTGGTTTGAAGGATTGTTGGTATGATTGGGTAAAGAGGGGGTTGGATTATTACGATTAGTTTTCATCGGATTTATCTGGTATCCAGTAGTTGAATAGAAAAATCTTCCTGTTTTAGAACGAACCCTAACAGGGATCTAATAATCGATCCCTGGATTTTTCAAACAACTAACAAGTTTCTCTAGAAAAGAATATCTCTTTTCAGAATATTTAATCAAATCTAAGGGAATTCATTTAATTAAAATTATTGTAGAGATAGTCAAAGTGTCCGGAGTAAAAATTCGTAAAGTGTTCACGGGTCTCGAAGTTTCCTCTCGGTAGATTGCTTGTCAATCTCCATGCAAATATCCTAAATCATTAGATTTATTCTTGATAAGCTGAGTTTCTGGACTTTCTTCAACATGCCCAATGTGTAAAAATTCATGATCAACTTTAAGACCCATATTTACTAAGTTATTGATTTCAATACTTAATTCGATCGAGCCATTTCTATCGGCCATGAGTTCTAAGATGAGTAACAAACTAAATGACAAAACGTCAGAAGGTGTTAGTTTACCGATTCTAATTTCAACTCAATTGCCTTTAGGCTATCGTAGGTCGAATATTATTTGGCGGAGGCTTTTGGCTTCAGCAATTTTTTCAATTCGGAGAGTGGCAAATCTGCTTCGATTCCTTGATAGATCGAATCTAGGATTTCGAGATTATTAATCCCGATTAACTTTTTAGCGAATTTGGTTCCTGGTTCCCCATATTTCAACTTCAACGCCAAGGCTAAGCCTTTTGCTTCACCTCTTGCTTCACCTCTTGCTTCACCTCTTGCTTCCCCTTCTTCTTCACCTTTTGCTTTACCTTCATTAAACCATTTGATACCACTTTGAGTAATAAATTTCATCGAATTTTCTCCTTGGAGCTTCTTTAACTCTGAATCGAAATCAGCTTGCAATTTGAGGGATAAATTCAACAGCCCATCAATGATCGAGTACAATACATCTCCATTATTTGCATGGGTCGATCCTGGAAAGCGACTCTTCGGGAGAAACTGGAATAATTCGATACAGCGATCCCAAGGTATTGGTTATTTGAGGGAGGCTTTTGGCTTCAGCAATTTTTTCAATTCGGAGAGTGGCAAATCTGCTTCGATTCCTTGATAGATCGAATCTAGGATTTCGAGATTATCAATGCCGATTAACTTTTTAGCGAATATGGTACCTGGTTTCCCATATTTCAACTTCAATCCTAAGGCTAAGCCTTCTGCTTTCCCTTTTGCTTCCCCTTTTGCTTCCCCTTCCTTAAACCATTTGATACCACTTTGAGTAATAAATTCCATCGAATTTTCTCCTTGGAGTTTCTTTAACTCTGAATCGAACTCATCTTGCAATTTGGGCGATAAATTCAACAGCCCATCGATGATCGTATACAATACTTTTTTTATCGTTTCCTCCATTTTAGCAGAGCTTAGGATTTTGATCAAATCCATTTTTTTCAGTTTGCGATTCTCTTCATCGTATTTCGTGTCACGGCAGGCAAAATATGCCGCTAAAAACCAACCTATCGGATCATTTTCTTTCATTAAGATTTCTACCACGGCGCGTTGGGTAGCAATTTTGATGTTCTTATTTCTAAATCGTACGATCGTTCCAAAGACCTTTCTTTTAATGGATTTGGGCAGCCAAGTTTCCGATTTATCGATTAAAATGCCGATTGAGCAAACGGGTAATTTCGTCTTTGTCTTCAACCCTAGATTATAGCGGAACATTCTGAAGGTGAAGAATTTATCCGAAGTAGATTGGATCTCGAAATGGATGATGAGTTTCTTTCCCGGTATTGTATTATTCGGTAATAGTTGAACCTCGATGACTAGATCAGCAACTATTCTTTTGAATCGTTTTTTGAATTGTTTCTGCAAAATTTCATTACTGCGGTCGAGGGGAGGAACGGACCAATCAATGCTTTGGTGTAATTTTGGGTAAAAACAGCGAAGGAAAAAGTATAAGAGAGAAAAGATGCCATATTTCCAAGTTTCATCGAGCTGAGGAATACCGGACTTTTTCTCTTCTTTGGCTTGCTCCGCTCTAGCTTGGCTCGTTCTCGTTTGGTTCGTTCTAGTTTGGTTCTGTTTCGCCATTTTCTTACCCTTTTAGGATACCAGGGAAAAACGATCGGTTTTTGTAATCCATGGCCATTAATGTTTCTAACTGTAATTATTTACTATATCAGTTCGGGGACATTTTCTCAAGCGATTGTGAGTAACCGTTTAAATGTTCAAATATCGTAAACAGAGAGAGAAGGTCTTTTGACTCATTTGGCTCTTTCTTTTTGTCATTTGAAATGATTTCGGTTTCGATGTGGCAATCCACACCCCAGCCGATTTCTTTGAGGCTTCTGATTATAGGTAGATGTAGATGCGTCAGTAAGATGAGATTATATCGGCTTTCTCCGGAAGTAATTTTCTTTGAAAAAGTCAAACGATTCAATTCCGCAAGTCTTTTGGGAACACTTACAACGAGGCAACGATCTCCGTTCGTTCGACCGCTGCTGATCGCTGGATCTTTTGAACGGATTACTAATTTGCAGATCACCTTTTTGTCTTGAGAAGAAACAGAACGAGAAGAGAACTCAATATCTTCCCTTTCTGATTAATCTAAGATCGATTAATTGTGTGCTTCTATATCTTTCCAAATCATTTAAATGAATTGACTCTAAACCTAAACTCGCAAAAAAAAGCATTTTTCCTATTTTGGGTAAAAAGTATACCGCTGGGATTGGGATAAGGTTGTTTTGATTAGAATTATATTCATTTTTTCTCATTTTTGCGGGGGGATTATGTTCATTGGAAAAGTGGTCTATAAGCTTAAATATAGGCTAAAATGACAAGAAAAGATTAATGAAGAAGAAAGAGAAATTGCCGATTTTTATCATTTTAGTTCAGGAACGGTGTCTATAATATAAAGAAGTATTTAAATTCAATATTTCTGAAAGTAGTATTGAATAAAGTGAAATAGATAAAGTGAAATAGATAAAGTGATATAGATTGAGACAAAGCAAGAGTAAAAAATGATCCAAAATCGAGTCGTATTGGCGATGTCCGGCGGGGTAGATAGTTCTGTTTCTGCTTGGCTATTGAAAAGAGAGGGGTATGAGGTAATTGGCTTATTTATGCGCACTGGCGTGCATAGTGGCCAGGACGATCATCGGGCAGATCACAAAAAAGGGTGCTGTTCGGCGATCGATGCAGGGGATGCGCGCAAGATAGCCGATAAGCTCGATATCCCTTTTTATGCGCTCGATTTTGAAGAGGATTTTAATCAAATTATCGATTATTTTGCAGATGAATATTTGCGTGGGCGGACTCCCAATCCGTGTGTCGTTTGCAATAACTGGTTGAAATTTGGGAAGTTATGGGACTTCGCGCAGTCTCTCGATGCCAATTATATTGCAACAGGGCACTATGCTCAAGTTCTGCCTTCTAAGCCGAAAGCCGATCCGCTGCAAACGAGCAGCATTGAAAATAATTCAGGAGAGATTAATAAAGCAACTATCGATGCGTCCGAGCAGTTTGAATTGCATCGTGGCGTCGATCCAGAAAAAGACCAATCTTATGTCCTGCATGGAATCCGCCGCGAAATATTGCCTCATTTATTATTCCCGGTAGGGCGATTTACTAAAGAGCAAATCCGCCAGATCGCGCGCGATGCCGGTCTTGCTGTCGCCAATAAACCAGATAGTGTGGAGATCTGTTTTGTGCCAGATGGGGATCATGCCCGATTAATTCGCGAACGCCGACCGAATTTGCAAACCGCTGGCCAGGTTGTCGATACGAATGGTCAATTCCTTGGCGATCACGATGGTTATGAACGGTTTACGATCGGTCAGCGAAAAGGGTTAAAAATTGCGGGTGAAAAAAAACGCTATGTTCTAGAGATATTACCAGAGACCAAAACTGTTGTTCTAGGAGATAGTGATGGATTAAAATCTGCTGGCTTGCTAGCAAAAGAGGTGAATTGGTTAATCGATCCACCCGATGGGAATGGCTTCCCGTGTCTGGCAAAAATTCGTTATCGCCATCAGGCAGTTCTAGCTCATATCTGTTCTATGGAGAATGGCTTGACCGAAGTGAAATTCGTTGATCCACAGAATGCCATTACCCCTGGACAAGCGGTAGTTTTTTACAATCAATCGCGCGTTCTTGGTGGAGGTTGGATCGAAAAAGCGATCTGATTTTTTATGAATATCTGATTTTTTATGAGTGTTGATAAAAGCAACTTTGTTCCCCTTTGTTGAGTTTTTCTCTTGTCAATTAATAGACACCCAAGGGAAAGAAAGTTGCTAAACTATCGAAAGAATTACCAGAATCCTATTGAGTTTTGGGTGAAGAAGCGATATGACCCAACCTCTTATTCGGATTTCTCGGTTATCGATTGCCGTTACACCAATTCCCAGCCATTGCGATGATAGCCTTTAATCAGTTCTTCGGCTTCGGGGACATTGGTTACCTTCAGTTTGGTTGCATCCCATTCGAGTGTCTTTCCTGTACGAAAAGCGACAACTCCAAGCAGTACGGTTTCCGTTAGACGACCGCTGTAGGTAAAGTTGCAGGTAGTTTGGCCACCCGATTTGCAAGCTTCAACCCATTCTTTATGGTGGCCTATCGAGTTGGGAATCGATTGAGGGGGTGCTTTGAAATCTTTGAACTTATCTTCTGGGAAAAGCTTGTAGGTACCGTAATTCGCGGCAAGCATCCCTTTTTCACCAACAAAAATAACACCATCCCCCCAGTTGATTGGAACTTTTTTGTCGTTTAATAGTGCCGGTTTCTTGCCACCATCATACCAGAAGAATTTTAGATCTGGGAAATCGTATTCCACTTCCATCCAGGTAGCCGCCATTTCGGGGTTGAGGCTGGGACCGCGAGCGCTGATCTTAGTAGGATATTTCAGGTCGAGCGCCCAGAAAGGTAAATCGCAAAAGTGGCAAGCCATATCGGCGAGGGTACCCCCACCAAAATCCCACCAGCGACGCCAGTCCCCTCCACCGACATACGTGGGGTTGAACGGTCTTTCTTTAGCTGGCCCCAACCATGTATCCCAAGAGAGAGTCTTAGGAATTTCTACTTTATCTGTGGGTCGTTTGCCCGTCCCGCCCCACGACTTACCCACCCAAACATGTACCTCTTTGACTTTACCAATCACTTGCTGTCGAATGACTTCGACAACTCTGCGGTAATTGTTCCCCGCATGGATTTGTGTCCCCATTTGCGTAACCCGTTTCTTAGACCGGGCCAGTTCAGCGAGATGACGGCTTTCGGCGACACTATGAGTTAGTGGCTTTTCGCAATATACATGCAGCCCGCTCTGCAAGGCACGTGAGGCAGCAGGAGCATGGTGATGATCAGGAGTTGCAATGAGAACCGCATCTAGTTGTTTCATTTCTAGCATTTTACGGTAATCGCGGAAAAATTTTGCCTTTGGGAATTGCCCGCGAGCGGCACCTGCCCTTGTTTCATCCACATCGCATAAGGCGACAATGTCGCTAGCAGTTCGAAGTAATTCCCCCCAGTTATATCGCCCTTGACCATCGACTCCAATTACCCCAATTTGCAGACGATTATTCGGGGAAGGTTCCACCGCGTGGCTCTGTAGCGTATTGGGCATACAGATCATCGAAGGGAATGTCGTAGCTGACATCCCAGCGGAAGCTGAGGCCAAACTAAGCGCCGATTGGCTTAAAAATGTTCGACGTGACGTTTTTTTCATGAAAATTCTCCAGATTAGGCGATTAAAACTTTAGAATCTTTTTCAAATTGGATTTTCTTGGTATCCTAATTTATCTTCATTTCCAGAGTTTAGGAATGAGCAAAATATAGAAAAAAATCAGAATAACTTACAAGATATCGCACGAAAACAAGAAAATAGTTGGCTATTTTCGGTTTAATGTTTGAAAAATTAATTTAGCAGATTACTTTAGAATATTCTATGACTTTTTTGAAAAAGGAAATCATCACAAAAAAAATCATCATTCGCTATTTTCACTTATCGATAGACTATTCATTTAAGCGAAGTTTCATATTCTCATCCTTTACACAATAGAGAGTTTTTCAGAAGATTTTTAAGATAGTACTTTTGCGGTACATATTAATAGAGGAGAATAATCAGGATGTTAGATCGAATTGCCTATCAGGGAATAACTTTTGATGATGTACTTTTAGAACCAGGATATTCTGATTTTTTACCGCGGGAAGTTGAAGTACGCACCCGAGTTACTCGTCATATTCAACTCAATATTCCTATTCTCTCTAGTCCCATGGATACAGTAACGGAAAGTGAATTGGCTATCGCATTGGCGCAAGAGGGGGGGATTGGGATAATTCACAAAAATATGCCCATTGCGATTCAATCCCGCGAAGTAGATAAAGTGAAACGATCCGAAAATGGGATCATTACTGATCCCGTTACCCTGCCACCCGATGAGAGTGTTGCGTCTGCCAAGCGGATCATGGAACAGTATCATATTAGCGGTGTTCCCATTACTTCTAATGGCTATCTCCGTGGGATTTTAACACGCAGAGATCTAAAATTTTTGCAGGATAGTACCCAAAAAATTGCAGAAGTGATGACCAAAGATAATCTGGTTACCGCTTCGGAAACCACCACACTCGAAGAAGCGGAGCGTATTTTAAATGAAAATAAAGTAGAGAAACTTCTCCTAGTAGACGATGAATATCGACTGAAGGGATTAATTACGATAAAAGATATTGACAAAATCTTAAATTATCCGCATGCATGTAAAGATAATCGGGGGCGATTACGTGTTGGAGCTGCAGTAGGGGTAAATGATTTCGAGCGGGCCGATTCTTTAATCCAAACGGGTGTTGATGTTCTGGTAGTCGATTCGGCACATGGGCACTCCAAAAATGTTATTGAAACGGTTCGTGAATTAAAAAAACGATATGGTGTCGATATTATTGCTGGCAATGTTGCTAGTGAAATGGGAGCAAAAGCCCTAGCGGATGCCGGAGCGGATGCCATCAAAGTTGGTATAGGACCAGGCTCTATCTGCACTACTCGAGTTGTTTCCGGGGTAGGAGTCCCTCAACTTTCTGCGATTGCTCTATGCAGTAAAGTAGTCAAAGAATTAGGGATTCCGATTATTGCCGATGGTGGAATTCGCTATTCGGGAGATATAACCAAAGCTTTGGCAGCAGGGGCATCTTCGGTGATGATCGGTGGATTGTTTGCTGGCTTAGCGGAAAGTCCTGGCCAAACTATTATTTATAAAGGGCGATCGTTCAAGAGCTATCGCGGCATGGGTTCGATTGGTGCCATGATGGCCGGATCAGGGGATCGTTACAATCAGAGCCGGGAAATCGATCCGAATCGCAAGCTGGTACCAGAAGGGGTTGAGGGGCGAGTCCCTTATAAAGGTACCTTATCTGCATTTGTGTATCAGCTCGTTGGCGGCTTAAAAGCTGGTATGGGTTATTGTGGCACACGAAATTTGGAAGAATTGAGAAGTAAAACGCGCTTCATCCAAGTAAGCGCGGCAACTGTTCAGGAGAACCATCCTCATGACATCTATATTACGCAAGAGGCACCGAACTACAGTTCACGCGAAGATTCCTTCAATAGTGAAGGGGGTTAGTTTTACTTTAACGTATCTACTAACCGGGGGATTGCTTTCTGCCCAGACTGCCCAACTCCCTATTGTCCCCTCTTCTGCCTCATCCGTACCGATTGTTCAATCAAATGGGGCAGTTCCAACATCTGGATCGCTCATTCCACCTGCACCGCTGAGTTCCTCTTCACCGGTTTCTACCACTTTTTCTCCTTCGCTTCCTCCTTCTGGAAACTCGGTGCCAAGCCCCCTGCCTACTATGTTGCCGTTAAATCAGCAGCCAATGGTGGTTCCTACTACGGGAACAGGTATACAAAAACGGAGTCCAGACTTTGCACAAAATTCAGGTAAAGGCGGCGCCGATGCCAATTTAATTGATGACGATTTTTCCAGTTATGGGGTAAAACTTGAGCCTCCTGGCTTCGAACAACTCTTTGGAAAATTGGATTCAGACCATGCTCTGGGAGAACGTATTCGCCAAGAAGCTAAAAATCGTGGGAGTGTTGAACCGATCGCTTTCCCTGACCCACCTGCTTTAACCAATCTCAAATTTGCATCTCGAAAATTGCCGCATATGGGTATTTATGCCGAACCTTATTTTGTCGTCCATCACCGGTTGTATTTTGAAGATTTGAACTCGGAACGGTATGCTTGGGATCTCGGTTTTATACAGCCTATTGTCTCCACGGCTTATTTCTTCAAGGATGTAATGCTCTTCCCATTCCATTTTGGTGCTCATCCTCACACCCGCTTTGACAGTAGTGCCGGAAAATGTTTACCCGGTGATCCTGTCCCTTATATCCTTTATCCTGAAGAAATTACAGGTTCAGGGATATTATTAGAAGCAGGCACCGTTGTAGCCATTGCCATGATGCTGCCATAACTGTTTGGGTGGAATCTTAAAAAATCTTCATCGCAAGACCACCTCGCTAAATAGCGTAAGGTGGTCTTGGTTTTATACCCTGCATGCTTTATTCACTTTACTAATGTGCTTCTGCTTTTTGATTTTTTATTTGAACTTTTCTTGGTTCTTGCTCGTCCTGGTCCTGCTTTGCTAATTGAAACTTCCCAATCGATTAGTACCATCCTTACTCTGGAAATATTGGGGATAGTTACTAATAATGGAATATGAAAATAGCGATTACGGGAGCCAGTGGCTTCATAGCCAGTCAATTAGTACCAGTTCTTCTGGAAAAAGGTCATGATCTGATTTTATTTTCTCGGCGTTCGCTTCGAGAAAATCCGACTTTTTCCAAAGCAATCCAAGAAGGAAAAGCGATCTCGGTCATTGCTGATATATGCCAACCGGGGATCTGGGAAGAAGAGTTGCTTTCGTGCGATGCCGTTATTCATCTAGCGGGTGAGCCGATCTTAGGCCAGCGATGGACAAAGCAATATCAAGAAAAGATTCGAACTTCAAGAGTGAAGAGCACTCGGCAAATCGCCAATGCGCTAGTGCGATCAAAGATGGCAAATTCGCAGAGATTAATCCAGCAACCGGAAGTGAAATCCGACTTGGAATCACACGGACTTCGTCATTCCGGGTTGGCTTTACCTTCTCAGAGATCTGATTCGAATGAAACGAATGGCTCTGGATTTTCATCTCGAGATTCGAAACCAAGTGCCACGGGAAACGAATCTTTGCAAATGCCTGTTTTTATTTCTGGATCGGCAATCGGGATTTATGGTTTCTCGCTATCAGAGATCGAATTTACGGAAGAATCGCCACCCGGAACCGATTTTCTCGCGGAGGTTTGCCAAGAATGGGAACAGGAAAGTCGATCGGCAAGTCAGAATGGAATTCGCACGGTTTTGTTGCGGATTGGAATCGTGCTGCACCCGCAGGGGGGCGCTCTACAAAAGATGCTGCCGCTGTTTCGATTTGGTTTGGGGGGGCGAATTGCCTCAGGAAAACAGTGGTTGAGCTGGGTACATATGAGTGATTTAGTTCAACTGATCCTCTTTACGTTAGAGAACCCGCAAGTTTCTGGTCCAGTTAATGCTACAGCACCGCAATCGGTGACAAATAAAGATTTTACCCGAATTTTAGCGAGAATATTGCATCGTCCTGCTCTCCTACCTGTTCCGTATTGGCTTCTGAGACTTGGACTGGGACAAGCTGCTGCAACTCTTGCTTATGGTCAGCGAGTTTTGCCTAAGAAATTGATCGACCTTGGCTTTAAGTTTCGTTTTCCAGAGCTATCGACCGCTCTCGCTGATTTACTCAAATCAGAATAGAAAACAGGTGATATTTTTTAGAAGCGAATAACCATTACGATATTTTCTGCTTTAATTTATTGATTTCTGCTCTGGATTCTCTTGAATTTGTTGAAACGATTCCTACCACGATAGTAATTCTGAAAAATCAGCAACGATTAAAAGGATTCCGAAAATGATGAAACAATATTTCAAATTTTGTCTGTTATTGTTAGTTTGCTGCGGGTGTTTGGTAGGCTGTCGGAGCAAAATCAATGATGGCATATTTCGCAAAATCCGTGATGGGATGAGTCTTCAAGAAGTGGAAGGGGTGTTGGGTGGACCTGGCACAGCGATAGATGCCAAAGAGATCTTCGGTACCAAAGATCTGAAGCTACCCGAATTGCCTAAAATCGATCCCACGGCAAAAAATAAGATGTTAAAGTCGATCCCGCTCGATAAAATCGAGAAGGGCAAAGAAGCCGTTCAGATCCCCATGATGGATCCTAAAGATGTGATGGATTCCATCAAAGCGTATCGCTGGATCGAGGGGAATAAATCGATCACTCTCATTTTTCAGGCCGATCGTCTTATCCGAAAAATGAAAAATGGCTTTTAATCCCAATCGAATAAGGTTTTGATGGCAGTTCAATTCTTGCAATGCGAATGCTTGAGCGGTCCAAGAGTGAATGACCGAATTCATCCAACTAATTAGTTTCTAAAACTGAATATCTAAACATGAAAGAGAGCTAGTGATGGATAGGAGACAATATCTGGGTTTGTCATTTGCTCAATTAACCCCTTTATTAATCCCTGGAAACGGATACAGCTGGTCTGCTGTTCAGAATGCAACGAAAGAAGCGCATGCTGATATTGTCATTGTCGGGGGGAGTGTCGGTGGAGTGGCAGCAGCCCTAGCTGCTTGTCGTAATCAGTTAAAGGTTATATTAACAGAGGAAACCCGTTGGATTGGAGGGCAGTTGACGTCTCAGGCAGTCCCTCCGGATGAACATCCCTGGATCGAACAATTTGGCTGCACTCGAAACTATCGCCAGTTTCGTGATGATGTCCGTGCATATTATCGTCGGCATTATCCTCTAACAGAAGCAGCGCGAGCTAATCGCTATCTGAATCCCGGGAATGCCAATGTTTCGCGACTATGCCACGAACCGCGAGTAGCGCTTGCTGTTTTATTGGCATCACTGGCGCCATATGTGAGTTCGGGTCAATTAACCCTTTTGACGGAACATCGCCCTATTCGTGCAGAAGTGGATCGCGATCAAGTTAAATCGGTTCAGCTATTGAACCAGCAGACCGGGAAAGAGATCGGTGTAACAGCGAAATATTTTGTGGATGCCACGGAATTAGGGGAGTTGCTTTCATTATCCAAGACCGAATCGGTAATCGGTTTTGAATCGCAAAAACAGACCAGCGAACCTTCCGCCCCAGCAAAGGCTGAGCCACTCAATCAGCAGGCAATTACCTTTTGTTTCGCGCTGGATTATCGGCAGAATGAGAACCATACCATCGAAAAACCAGAGCAATATGCGTTCTGGAGAGATTATATTCCGCAATTGAAACCGAGCTGGCCTGGAAAATTGCTGAGTTGGGAAATGAGCGAACCGGTTCGATTGAATAAACGCCAAGTTAGTTTTTCGCCGACCACAGCAGGCACAGGTTTAAACTTGTGGCACTACCGCCGATTGATCGACCGGAGTCAATTTACAGAAGGGAGTTACGCGAGCGATATTACTCTCGTCAATTGGCCGCAGAATGATTATTGGCTAGGGCCGATTGTTGGAGTTTCGGACGCAGAGAAGAAAAAGCATCTCGAAGGGGCGAAACAACTGAGCAAATCTTTAATTTACTGGTTGCAAACCGAGGCACCGCGCGAAGGGGATAAACAGGGGTGGCCCGGTTTGAAATTGCGCGGTGATATCGTCGGTTCGGAGGATGGATTGGCTTTATACCCCTATATTCGGGAATCGCGAAGGATCGTTGCAAAATTTACGATTCTCGAACAGCATGTATCAACGGCTATCCGGCAAAAAGAAATTCCGAAGGGACAAGCATTGCGAGCCGTTTCTTTTGCTGATAGTGTGGGGATTGGCAGTTACCGGATCGATTTACACCCCAGTACCGCAGGCAACAACTATATCGATGTCAGCTCATTGCCGTTTCAAATTCCGCTTGGTGCACTCATCCCCATCCGAGTTAAAAATCTTTTCCCAGCTTGTAAAAATATCGGGACCACTCACATAACCAATGGCTGTTATCGTCTGCATCCGGTGGAATGGAACATTGGCGAAGCAGTTGGTCTGTTACTGGCTTATTCTATTAAGCAAAAGCAGATTCCTCAGGGGATCAGTGAAAAACCGCCATTGCTAAAGATGTTCCAGCAATTTCTAATTCGCAATGGTATTGAACTGCGCTGGCCAGAAATCACCCCCCGTTAAAGAGAATTCCACATAATTAAAATGCAATAAAGAAAAGATAGTCTCTCCCACTAGCCATCTCTAATTTATTGTCTTCAACTTTATTCTCTTCATTTATATTGTCTTGAACAGGGCGAATGGGGGTAAGCTGTTCGCTGTTACTTTTTCGCAGTTTGGTCGAGATCGATCATGATTTTTCGATAATTCGAAGAATCGATTTGAACCAGAAGCGGGGTATTGGACGAACTAAATTGGCCGTTGAGAAGATCTTTATAGCCGCGATCGTGTTTCACCGGATCGACAATAATCTGGCGTAATTCAACAACAACCCGATATTTTCCAGGAGCGATTCCCTCCCCTTCACTACTTTGTACCGTAAAATTCCCCGATTTACCATCGACTACCGCTGCGTACAGTTGGGGCCGATCTTTGCTAGATTCAGGCAATTCGGTCGATGCTACTTCGGGCACAAAAGTAACGGTAAGAACCTGTTTATCTTCGAGGGTGATCGACTTGCCTGCACGCATGATCTTACCACGTGCCGCTAATCCTTTACTAGGACCGCCACAACTAGTGAGAAAAAGTGTCAGCGTAACGGTACAAATGGCACTTAAAATTCTTTTCATATATCTCCTAAAACTTAATAGATTCAATTGGGTGGTAGAGCGAGCGGGATTACTTCAATATTACTTCAATAGAAAAACAACCAAGTGGGAAGCAAACGGAACTTCCCACTTGGTAAATAATCGTCATATGAACTACTTGATTTCCATACATCAACTAGTTGCCATAATAGCTATTGTTGATAACATAGCCATCGTTTTTCGATTGCAAAATACACCAAGTAAATTCATCAATTGAATTGGTGATAAAGTGAACACTACCATCGGCAAAACAGGCATTCACCCCGCCTGGATGCATGCTGCGGGCCATTCCAGAGGTCATCACATCTCCAGGTGTATTGGGGAAGGCACCAATACCTGCCTGGGATCCAATTCCATAATACCAGAATTTATAAGCATTTTGTAATTCATCCCCGTAGGTCTGACCATCGGGACTATCGAGGCGATTATTGGGGGTAGGGTTGTAATACCGCCCAGCATTGGTGATACTAGAACCCGGCCAGCCCATGGCCCAAACTCCTCGTGGATCGAGTGCATTGATACCAGCTCGGATTTCGTTGAACATAACGGTATTAGAAGTCCCATCGGTCATATCTTCGATTCGTGATCCATAGTTCATGGCAAAGATCGGCCCTTTGCTTACATTCATTGGCTGATTGACGGTGCTAGGGTCACCAAAAGTGCTGTTTCCATAAGGTCCAGCACTGTTGGCATTGCTGCCATTCAAAGTATGGTCGAAATCGGTAAAGCCACAGGTAGCGGCATAATTGCCACGTGCCCAACCATTAGGAGTATACAGAGTAGGGTTACCTGAGCTATCGACTGGGGCATCAACACCCGAAGGATCGAAATACGGTTTCTGGGTATTAGGATCCGAAGGACAGATAAACGATTTTACTTTGGTCCCAGCTACCACCCGATACGATAGGTTATAGCCCAAGGTGCTGGGATCGGTTCCGTTTGGCTGAGCAAGCGTACTGGATACGCCTGGGTAGCTTAATGGATTGGCTTGGTTATACAGATTATTTTGTTCAATAAATGGTAACATTAAAATGGCCCAGTTAGGACCAAACGGTCTTGAAATATCAAGAGTGTAATTATTCGGGTCGTTGTTAATGGCATAAGGCAATTGGACCGCTGGGGGCAGATTTCCATAGGCACTTATGTAGTTTTGTGCAGCAAGGCCGAGCTGCTTCAAATTGTTGTTGCAGCTTGTGCGAGCAGCTGCTTCGCGGACTTTTTGAACCGCTGGCAAAAGTAATCCAATTAATATAGCAATGATTGCAATGACTACTAAAAGCTCGATAAGGGTAAAAGCTCGTCTAGCATCAAACCATTTCTTCTGCATATTTTTCCTTTTTATGATGGTTACATAATCTTCATGACGATAATTTCACTTCTATGAAATAATTGTCGTCTTTATTTTTAGAAGATTCGTGTGTAGATTATCTGAAGTAAATATGAAAAAGCATTGTTGATTTCCTTAAGGTAAGGAGTAGAAATAGTAAAAAAGATTTGAAGATTTTGCCTTTGATGGATCCTGGATCCTGAGAAATTAGAACGAATGATAGGATAAACGATCAGAACGGGAGAAGATTGCTAGATGCTGGCTAGATGCTGTGACAGCACATGGAAAAATGAATATAATATAAAAAGCAATAACAATAGGATCTGTATTGCTTTTTATAAACAGATTTTTTAACCGGACAGGTTAATTTCTCACAAAGAAAAGTGAGAATCGGGGTAAACTAACTTTAGACCCCTAGCACATAAGCTGGAAACAACGACAATCGGGAAATTAGCTGATCAATTCTAGTTCTTCCACTTTCTTACGAGATTCGATTTCATCACTCAATTTGCGAACATCTTGGGTGATCCGCATCGAACAGAATTTGGGACCGCACATCGAACAGAAAGCTGCGGATTTGAAAACATCTTGAGGGAGAGTTTCATCGTGCATTCGGCGGGCGGTTTCAGGATCGAGGGAAAGTTCGAATTGCCGGTTCCAATCAAAAGCAAAGCGTGCCCGGGAGAGTTCATCATCGCGGTCGCGAGCTCCCTGTCTACCGCGAGCGATATCCCCTGCATGAGCAGCAATTTTATAAGCGATAACCCCTTGGCGGACATCGTCTTTGTTCGGTAGGCCGAGATGTTCTTTCGGGGTGACATAGCAAAGCATTGCCGCACCCGCTTCAGCGGCGAGAGCAGCTCCAATAGCGGAAGTGATATGATCGTAGCCTGGAGCAATATCGGTAACTAGAGGGCCAAGGACATAAAATGGAGCTTCGTGGCACCAGTCTCGCTGTTTTTCTACATTCATTTTTACTAGATGCATCGGCACATGCCCTGGCCCTTCAATCATGACCTGGCAACCGTGTTCCCAGGCTTTCAGGGTAAGTTCACCCAGAGTTTTTAATTCCGCAAATTGGGCTTCGTCATTCGCATCGGCCAAACAACCGGGGCGCAGACCATCACCTAAACTGAAGGTGACATCATAGGCTTTCATAATCTCGCATAATTCATCGAAATGGGTATACCATGGGTTTTCTTTGTGGTGGGCTATCATCCAACCTGCCATGAGTGAACCCCCTCGGCTAACGATTCCGGTTATCCGATTGCGGGTCAAAGGGACATGTTCCAGCAATACCCCAGCATGGATCGTCATGTAATCGACCCCCTGTTTGGCCTGGTGTTCTACCATATCCAATAGCTGTTTCGGTGTGAGATCACTTACCTGTTTGACATCTTGAATCGCCTGGTAAATTGGAACGGTGCCGATAGGGACTGGCGAAGCATCGATAATTCCCTGGCGAATGCCATCGATGTTCCCCCCCGTGGATAGATCCATTACCGTATCTGCGCCCAGATGAACTGCCGTATGTAATTTTTCTAACTCATCTTCCAGTTTTCCGGTTACTTGAGAGTTGCCGATATTGGCATTGATTTTACAAACACTGGCAATACCTATGGCCATTGGTTCGAGCTTTTTTTTCAAATGTTCAATATTGGCGGGGATTACCATGCGTCCGCGCGCTACTTCTGATCGAATCAGCTCGGCGGGTAAGTTTTCCCTTTTCGCTACATATTCCATCTCTGGTGTGATTATCTGTTTTCGAGCCGATATTAGTTGAGTCATCGATCTTTTTCTCCCTGTTATTGTTAATCTGTTCTTAATTATCTCAGTTTTCTCTCAGTTTTTACTGGAGCTTTTAAGCTTTTGATTAGATCATCTGCATCGAATTTGGCCAGAAGTTTCCTAGCAACGATCAACACGATTATGGATGTTTCTGGATCCCTATTCGATTATGAATTATGAATCATAATTTTATTATCGAATGATCATTTTGAATGAGAGGAATGATTGGATAACTTGATCGAATGGAAGTCGATGTTCATAAGAAACGATCATAAAATAGAGGCTTATCTGGTGGAGGGGTGATCTATCTCAAATCGATCTAAATATTCATAATATCTTGACCTATCCGCCAAATATCAACTAAATTATAACCTAAAGCTCTCTTACATTCTTGCTTCCCTACGCCAGCATTATCCGGTTCAGGTCCAGAGGGTCTAATCTCAGCTTGAGTGGGTATCAAGCACCCCTAGCAATATTTATTTTAGATAGGGGGATGCTAATTGACCAGACTATTTTGTGATTCCATTTTTGAACAAGCAAAAAGGGACTATTTCAAGCGAAAGAGATGGATTTAAGCACTATTTAACGAGTATTCTTTGTACTTTATCAAGATGGGTATTCTAAAATTCTTTTCCGAAATGGCAATTATCCGGTAATCGTTCACGAGGTTTATTTCGAAAAGGGAACGTCACATAATCGATTCCACTCTATCGAGTGCAGAAATTCATCATTGGGGATGTGTTCGTTGAAACCAGAATAGGTAAGCTTACCACCCCTGTTCGCTTTGTCGTTTGGTTTGGTATTCGCCAAGAAAACTTGAGCTGAGAGAAAGGAGATGACTCGATTTTGGTTGTTGATGTTAACTTGCTATATTTTAGTTCTTAGAAGATATGATCTCCATAAGATCCCCAAAATAAGATTTTGACCCTTGAACGGTTACTTTTCTCTTTGGTTAAATTTAAATAAGCGCATGGTTTTTCATTGTTTATGCCGATCTTTTTTTCCTGAGCGTTTACTTCGTATGATGCGTATGGTTTTGGTTGTTGACTGTGGTCGTGGATCATCATGTTCATCTTCCAGATCCCCCACAATTTCTTCGAGAACATCTTCTAGTGTAATAAGGCCAACGATCTTTTTATCACTGCGAACAATGGCCATTGGTCTCTTGGTTTTTTGGAATAGCCTTAAAGCATTGGCGATACTTTCTTTGGGGTCGAGGTAGGTGGGCGGGTATAGAGCATCTTCCAAAACGACCACATTGGCTAGGCTAAAGAAGTAGAAAAGGTTTTTGGTATTTACAATACCGACGATTTGATTGATATCGCCATCATAAACCGGTAAGCGGGTGTGACCACATTCGCGAACCACTTCTAGAACCTGGTCGGGCGGGGTGTGTAGTTCTAGCGCATCCATCTTATCGACCGGAATCATACATTCTTCAACCATTTTGTTGGTGAGCTTAAAGACATTTTGCAAGAAAATTGCCTGATCGGAATTGAGTAAACCAGCTTCTTGACTATCTTCAATCACCAGTCGAAGCTCTTCAATCGAGAGAACTTCGGCTTCGCGAACAATCTTGATGCCGAGCTGTTTGATTAGAAAACGGCTCATGGCATTCATGACACGTAAGATTGGATAACTCAGGCGAGTAAATAGTCGAAGTGGCCGCGCGAATAGGAGAGCAGTTGATTCTGTTCGTTGAATTGCGATTAATTTGGGGATCTGTTCGCCAAGGATCACATGAATGATGGTAATGAAAAAAATAGCCAAAAGGGTGGCAAGACCATGGCGGGTAATTTGATGCCAACTAATAGGTAGAAATATCAGAATCGGCTCGAGATAGTGCGCGAGGAGTTTTTCCGAAACAGCTCCTAGAGCGATACTCGCCACCGTAATGCCGAGCTGCGCAGCCGCAATGCTATTCTCCATTTCGTGTTGTGCCGCAGCAACCGCTTGGGCACCAGATACTTTTTGCTGCACCAATGCTTCTACTCGTGTTTTCCGAACTGCTACCAGAGCAAACTCGATCGCCACAAAAAAAGCATTGAATAATATTAATATCGGAATTACGATCAGCGCTACTAGTTCCAACGAAACCTCGCAACATCATTTATTGCCCGCATTTATAACCTATCTGCTCACCATTAACAAAGTATACATTCACCGAAAGTTATTAGTAATCACTCCCCATTTACCTATTCTATTTATTTTTTATCGTTATAGAGATAGTAAGAACGAATTTAACAAATCCGAACTATCTTGGGAATCTTCATTTGGTTAATGATTCTGCAGAAGCGAAAAATATACTGCCTGTTTATAACAGATTTTTCTCATTTCTAGATATATCTTGCTCTACGATCTATCACTTCGTTCTATTTGCTTTAAATAATTACTCTCTTTTTTGATCCATCTTACCAAAAATCATCTCTCTTATCTGGTTTATTCAAAAGCTGAATTTTATCGAAATCACCTTACTTATTTTGTGCTTGTTTCGAAGATACAAACGGGTTCCCGTTTTGCAATATTTACTTGGTAATATTTGCAAAAAGTTCCGATCCTGATTTACATTAAGACGAGGCAAAATAAGAAAATATATTTTTAAGTATAATATATATAATTACTTATGACTTTTTTATTCATTTGACATTATCTTTGGCATCACTCTTGCATTAGATATTTTCGTTCAAACTTTCCCCCAAAGTGTGAACAACAAAAGTGAGACTTTCCTCCCCCGGATGAGTCTCTTAAAAGCAGGACGTAGGCAACCCCCTGCCCGACCTACCCCCGGTCGAAAATGCGTCCTCCCATTTTCCCCCTCCTTTCCCAAATCTCACCTAACATATGGCTCACTTGCTCCCCCGCAAGTGAGCTTCTTTTTTTTATTAGATCGAGTATCGGTCGATAAGCACCAATCGAGGGATGATATCACTCAAACGGTATTTAGAAAATTGTTTTTTCATTAGCGCGGTCTCAAAATCTTTTTCTAATTCTTTTAATCAATCGGAAGCAAAACCAGTTGAGATTAATCCAAAGAAAAAATTTTTTAACTAATATGAATTCAGATGAATTTCGACTCTTGCAAACGGTGAAAGAAACAATATAAATAACAAAAATGTGAACCCCATGATTGCACACATATCGTTTTAAACATGAAACGATGCCATCAATCACATTCATCGGGCCGTAGCGCAGTTTGGCTAGCGCGCTTGCTTGGGGTGCAAGAGGTCGTGGGTTCAAATCCCGCCGGCCCGATTTCAAAATCCCAGTTCTTATAAAAGTATATTTACTATCCCTTAGCTATTTTTGAGTATCTGAGTTACCGCACCAACTCCAGTCTTATCTGATCAGGATTATTTGTTTTCTTTATCTTTTTATCAAAACTACAAACATTATTTTAGCAAACCGAGTCTATATACAACGATGAAATTAAAACCATTTATCTTCTTTCTCCCTGGAGTCTTTTCAAAAACAGATCGTATTAAATAGGTCATTCCATGCCGACAATGGCATCTTTTTTAGGGTGAATGAAATCAAGAACTGCTCAGCATGTCTATAAACGCTTGTTGGTCCGTTGATCGAAGATATCCTTTATGAAATTATCGATTACATCGAGGCCGGGAATTTCGTAAATTTTGATAATCTTACCATCTCTCTGAGATTTTACCGTTAGAACCGAGGGAATTGAATGCGAAAGATTATCTCCACGGAAGATGGTGATTTAGAGTATTTTCTCAGGTCGAAACCGAACGATCATTTAATGATTATTTTCTCCTCGGTACTTATGCCGATCATTGGCATTGTGATTTTATAGGACTAGGAACCTCAAAAATCGCAATAATCACTTTTCCGGTTGGGGTACTGTTTGAGAGCATTGACAGCTTTGCTCTCTATGATATTTTGTTTATGAATAAAAATATAGATATATACAAATATGGATTAATAAATTACAAGCATGCCATGCGTTGGAGTTAGATTTGGCGCGTTCAAATGGAAGAACGAACCGAAAGATGATCTGCAACCTCTAAATATTCAATTCGCCTTTGAACGATTACCAAAGAATGGACTCTCTCATAATTATCAATGAGTTTCTGTTTATAAAAGCAATCAGCCGATCTTCAAGCCATTGGCAAAAACGAGAGAAAACACGATGGCGCTATGTTTATGACAGTAACCGATGCTAGTACAATCAAACCAATAGAATTAAAGATTATTGGAAATACCCTAACAAATTCTAGAAAGAACTAACAAATTATTAAGAAATGAAAATCAGCAGGCAAAATAGAACAATTTTGTATAAAAAATATATCTTTTTCTTTATAATTATCTTTACGGAGAAAAAGAAAGTAGAACTTGAAACGAAGTACTAGAAAATGCGAATCCCGACTCAAGTTAGGGTGTAGAGATTGCGAGTGAAAATCAATGTCTATAAGTTTTGGTCTCATCGCTTTTGGGGTGAGGTGCGTTCTAGCAGAATCGATTGAAAATCTCCCTCTGGAAAAAATGGCCAGAGTGATTGAAGATCGGATAAAAGACCATAGCCAGGCGATTACCAAGGCATTGGTGAAAGCAAATGATCGTGCCTGGCAAGCGGTCGGGTTAGCCCTTACAGGCGAGGATCGCTTTTTCGAATCGATTAAAGATCTATTCCGGGATGGCGATATGCGCGGAATTCGGGATCAGATCAAGAAATTTCTCGATTATACCCCAACGGGATTGGAGGGGATTACTCCTGCAATTCGAGTACAAGCCGTGAAAGAGTGGCATCAGTTACGAAAAGGGAATCGTTGGGTGGTTGAAGGGATCTCCTCCACTGAATTAGCGGAGAAAGCTACTCAGCTGAAACGTTATGGTGACCTCTCTCAGTTGGCTCTCCTAGCTCATCAAGCTGTGAAAGAGATTGCCTCCAGTTTGGAAAAGGATACACCTAATCTTGCCATGATATTAATCATGGCACCAGCCAACGGCAACCCACTTTTAGCCATGGCTTTCGGTTTCTTCTTTCGGCGCGAAGTGGAGAAGAATGAGGAGTTGGCGCGTGGTTTAACCTTCGATTTCCTAAAAAAGCTTGGCGAGCAGCAGGAACACGGTTTTCAGGAACTTGCGGTTTCTTTAGAATCTCATACCGATTCCGTAATTAGTCATCTCGATGGTTTATTTGATGCGATCGGAGATTGGTTTTTATCAGCGGATACCCGATTAGGTGAGATCAATGCCAAATTGGATCAGCTCATTAAGCTGCGCGATGTATCGACTTTACCATCCGAACCACTCAAAGTTTCCGTTACGAACAAAGAAGAACTAGAACTGATCCTGAGATTGCGCGATCAGCTCCGCCAATTACCACCAGGGATTGTGGCAACAGCTGATTGGGCCAAATTAGGGGATACGTTAGCAGCAGCTGGTCTATTTCCCGATGCTAAGGAAGCACATGAATCGGCTAGTGCTGTTGCCAGAAATGCCAAAGATATAAAGGCGGAAGCCGAAAGTGAATATAAACGATTTCGCGATTATTGCGAATTGGGGGAACAAGATAACGCCCTAACTGCGTTGAAAAGAGCAATCGAACTAGATTCGGATCGTTTCCGGCCTTTCGATTTGCATCGGTATAAACTCCAAGCGGTTGTCGGTATTGGCGGTTTTGGAACGGTATTCCTAGCGGAAGATCAATATCATTATACTCGAGTTGGCAGCGAACGAAAACCGAAAAAGGTGGCGATTAAGACTTTCCACGATTCGGGCTGGGACTCGATTTTAGATAGAAATCTCGCGGAAACGTTTGATGAAGCAGATACTCTAACGGCGTTGAACCATTCTGGTATTGTTCAATCGCTCAATCGAGGCTTTGGTGATCCAGTCCAGCTCAAAAGGGCCTATGTTGTCCTGGAGTATTTTCCCGGAAAATCATTGGAAAAGTGGTTAAAAACAAATGGCGTGTTCCCTTTGACAGATATGTTAGAGATTGCTAAAAAGATCGCTGAAGCAGTACATGCCGCTCATCAGCAAGGGATTTTACACCGGGATATTAAGCCAGGGAATATCTTGGTTGCTTGGGACGAATCATCGCAAACATGGCAAGTAAAAGTGATCGACTTTGGTTTAGCAGTTAAGCTAAATGTAGCTCACACCAGCATCAAAGTCCCATCGGGTCGACGAGCCGTTCTGGATCGTCAGCTCGCTGGAACCATTCGTTATGCCCCACCGGAACAACGAAATGAATTAGATGCCGATGTCGGTCCCTATTCGGATGTGTATGCTTGGGGAAAAACCTGTCTTGATCTCTTGTTTGGAACTACCGAACCGAAGTCGATCCATTGGAAAAAACTGCTACCCGAATACCGCGAATCGGTGCAAGAACTTCTCGAACTGGCCACCATGGATGATCTCAACTTCCGATTTGGTAATTTTGAACCGATCCTGGCATATTTCTCGCATGCTCGCCAAGATAGTCTATCTTTCAATCAGAGTAGTGGAAAATGGAGCGATAAGAAAGATGAAAATGTGCCAATCCAAATGAAACGGGTCATCCCAGTTTCGGAGCCAGGTACTAATGACAC
>JAKBAI010000297.1 GCA_021809185.1 Planctomycetota bacterium | reverse complement strand
TAATCGAGCACGTGGCCTTGCCTCGCGGGATCCGTTATCCCGAAAAATTCGCGTCATTTCTAAACTCAACTTCGCTGCTTCGTCGATCGGTACAAAAACATCTAATTTCGAAGCAGGACGATAGCCCCCCGAACCTTGCTTTCCTCCGACGAGAACATTAAAACCGTTCTCTGTTCCAGATGATGTTTCGCGAACAGCAGGGATCAAGCCTATATCTTGAGTCTCCGGGTGACAACAATTTTCCAAACATCCTGTGACCGTCAAATTAAATTTTCTTGGTAGGTTAGTAAATTCACTGTTATCGATAATAACTCGCTCATATTCTTCCGCAACAGGGATTGCGTTAAAAGCCTCATTGGGAGTGAGACCTCCGACAGGACAACTAATGATTCCTCGAATATTATCCATCCCAGTCTGTTTACTATGCAAGCCGACTTTTTCGAGACGTTTCCAAATTTCTGGAGTCTGTTTTAAGGTAAACCAGCGCAATTGTAGTTGCTGCCGAGTCGTTAAATCGCAAAAGCCTTTGCCAAACTCATCGGAAAGATCAGCGAGTTCGCGGAATTGCTCGGAGTTGCTTTGCCCAGCGATAAATCGAACACGCATCATAAAATGACCTGGGGTGGGTTTGCGGAAAAATAGACCATACCACTTGGCACGCTGTTTGTCTTCTTCGGTCATTCCTTGCCAATTATCAGAACCAGCAAGATCCAATAATCGGGGCAGGGAATCTAAACCAGGAAGTTCCTCTTTCATGACTTCAATTTTGTTCTTGGTTTTTGGTCTTTCTTTGGCATTCGGATCATAAGCATCGATTAATTGAGATACCAAAGGTTGACAAGAACCGCAACCTGTGCCTGCCCGAGTACATTCACCAATTGCTGTTACGCTCGTTGCTCCGTTCTGAATAGCCTTGACGATTTTTAGTTTTGAAACCGTATTACAATTACAGATCCGGCAATCATCCGCAAGGGCGGTAACATCGCCTGAATCCATTTCACTTTCGAGACCCTTGACTAATAAATCCAAAGCGGTTGCGGTAAGAGATTCTTGAGATTTGAAAGTACTTAAAAAGCGGTTTCCACGATCCTGAACTCCAAGCAGAATCGCTCCCTCGAGCTTTCCATCTTTCATTACAAATTTTCGATAGGTACCATTGTTTGTATCCAGATAACTTACCACTTCAGCATCGGGATGATGCGAATGCACATTGCCCATACTGGTTACTTCGATTCCCATTACCTTGAGAGAGGTGCCCAGTCGAGTCCCCTCATAACCAATTTTCGATTCCGGGTTGGCTAAAACCTGAGCACAAATTCTGGCCTGCTCGTAAACAGGATCTACTAATCCATAAAGTTGACCCCGATGCTGAGCACATTCACCAATTGCGAAAATTCGATCATCTGAAGTTTGTAATTGATCGTTGACAAGAATTCCACGATCAACCGATAAGCCTGCCGATTTAGCAATTTCTGAATTCGGGCGAATACCGCAACTCACAATAACCATATCGGTTTCAATAATCGAGCCATCATTGAGTTTGACACCAGTTACACGGCCATCCCCTAAAATTGCTGTGGCACTTATACCTGTACGTGTTTCAATTCCTAATGCTTCGATCTGTTTACGCAATAAAATTGCAGCAGGAGGATCGAGCTGTTGCGCCATCAAATGGGGTGCCATTTCGACAACGGTTACTTCCACATCATGATTCATTAAGCCCCGAGCTGCTTCTAACCCTAGTAAACCACCACCAAGAACAACAACACGGTCGCAATTCTGGGCATAAGCACTTATCTTTTCGCAATCTTCCAGAGTCCGAAAGACGAAAACCCCTTGTTGTTTTATTCCCTCGATTGGGGGAACAAAAGGGCGTGAACCTGTGGCTAATACCAGGTAATCATAAGGTTCTTTTACTTTACCATTGCCACCAATGACAAATTGGTTTTCGCGATCGATTGTATCAACAGAAATTCCCGCGTGAACAAAAATGCGATTTTCATTGTACCATTCAAGAGGGTTCAACCATAATTGTTGTGGATCGTATTGCCCCCCCAGAACCTTGGATAGTAAGATACGATTATATGTTCCAGAAGGTTCACTACCGAACATTCGAATTTCAAATCGATCCTTATCACAGTCCAACAATTCTTGTACTAATTTACCCCCGGCCATTCCAGTACCAATAACCACGAGAACCGGTTTTTGTAGTCGCATAATCATGAGAGTCTCACCTTATTTCAAACATGAATGATCGTTATTTTAATTTTCTGTTTCCTAGCAATAATTACTTTCGAATCACTAGATAAATCTGGGCGATTATATTTTGATTCTCTTACGCCGGTTGAGGTTCTGTAGTAGTAATCGCTGTTGATTCTGTTGCGAGATCAGAAGATATTTTTTTCTCTTTCGCTTCGATAATTCGTTGCGATCGATAAGTGAACATGATACACGCACAAATGGCCGCAAGAATTCCAAAACTAACGAATCCCAGAGCAAAAGAACCAGACCAGTGTTTGAAACTTCCCAGCAAGATATTCAAAAGAAAACCTCCAAAACCCCCCGCGGCACCAACTACTCCTGTTAAAACACCTATCTCTTTCGGAAATCTCAATGGGACAAGCTGGAACACGGAACCATTTCCCATACCGAAAAGACTCATAGCCAGGAAAAGAACACCAACAGTAAGGTAGAGAGAGTCCATTACAAGTGCTAACAAAACCATACAAAGAGCTAGCCCGGAAAAGATATACAACAACATTCTAACTCCACCAACACGATCCGAGAAAAAGCCGCCGATGGGACGTAATAAAGATCCAGAAACAACGCAAACTGTCGTTAAATAACCAGCAACTTTCGCCGATACTTCGAACTGTTTTTCAAAGTATCCATTCAAGAACATACAGAAACCGACAAAGCCTCCAAAAGTTACGGTATAAAGCAAACAGAATAACCATGTGTGCGATTGATTAAGAACCGAGGTGTAATCGCTCAACGTTTTAGGAGCTGGTTGATTCGGTGCATCTTTAGCAAAAATCAAAAAAATGATAAAAGTTAGAGTGAGTGGAATCAAAGCCAAGCCAAAAATGTTTTGCCAACCGACCGAGACGAGCAGCAACGGAACAACCAAAGTGGCAAATGCCGTTCCGCTATTACCTGCCCCGGCAATACCTAAAGCAAATCCTTGATAGCGCGGGGGATACCACCGACTAGCAAGAGGTAAAGCTACCGCAAAGCTTGCTCCAGCAAATCCAAGTAGAAAACCGACTACTAGAAGCATGCCATAACTGTTTGCGAATTGCCAACCGAGGACTAAGGGAATAACGGTACAAAGCATACCGACAATCCCCGCTCTTTTGGGACGCAGATAATCGGCTAATGGCCCCAGAACCAATCGTAACAAAGAACCTCCTAATGGCGGTATTGCTAATAATAACCCTTTTTGGAAATCACTTAGATGAAAATCGGCAACAAGAGTTTTGGCCATGGGACCAAGAAGTACCCAGATCATAAAACTCATATCAAAATATAAAAAAGCACAAAATAGGGACGGCACATGACCCGCTTTTAAAAACCCCGTTACTTGCATATTTATTACTCCACTTCTTTTGTATTATCCAAATGGGTGAATCTCTTTAGGCTGAATCTCTTTAGGCTGAATCTCTTTAGGCTGAATCTCTTTAGGCTGAATCTCTTTAGGCTAAATCTCTTTAGTCTGAATCTCTTTAGGCTGAATCTCTTTAGGCTAAATCTCTTTAGGCTAAATCTCTTTAGGCTAAATCTCTTTAGGCTAAATCTCTTTAGGGAATTAGCGTATGGCCTCCATCTTTAATTCAGAATTTGGAATAGCCGGTGATATTTCCTTATTCGTATGACTTAGCTGATTAGTCTTTTTGGGTGAATACTCTTTACTAACTGTTTCTTCTCTGAGATCAGCAATCAGCGATACTTTACTTAATTGGACTGCACAAAACTTGAACTCAGGCTGCTTGGCTACTTTCCCAATCGCTTGAACCGTCAAATAATTGAGGGCATTCCCTTCTCCGAATAGATCCCCCCAATGGAAAGGGATAAAAACAGTCCCTTTATTCAGACCTGGTTTAATTCTTGCTTTCAATCGAATAAAACCGCGGCGGGAAGTTATTTCGATCCATTCGTTTTCTTGAATGTCTAAAACATCTGCGTCTTGATTTGAAATTTCGACAAATGGTTCTGGTTCTCGAGCCATTAATTTTTCCGATTTACTAGAGCGGGTCAACGTGTGCCAGTGGCCATACAATCTCCCCGTTGTTAAGACAAAAGGGAAATTCGCATCTGGTATCTCGAATGGGTCTCTATGCTCTCTAGGTAAAAAATTGGCGCGACCATCTGCTGTCGGGAATAGACCATCTTCATATAGACGTTTGGTGCCATAATGGTAAGAATCAGGGCAGGGCCATTGTAAACTAGCCCCATCTTTAAGCCGTTCATGGTGCATTCCGGCCATGTTGCAAGGGCGGTTTTTGGTACATCGGATAAATTCTTCCCAGATCATTTCTTGCGAAGTATAATTAAATCCCGTGTACCCCATCTTGTGCGCAAAAAGGGAAAGTATTTGCCAATCTGGAAGTGCCTCTCCGGGAGCTGGCCATAATTGCGGACTAAAGGAAACCCGGCGTTCACTGTTTGTACTTGTCCAGCTCTTTTCTCCCCACTGAGCTGCTGGTAAAACTACATGAGCCAATCGACTTGTCTCTGTAGGATGATAGGCATCATTCACAACAACCAGTTCTGCGTTTTGAAGTGCTCTCTTTACCTGATGTAAATCGGGAAGACTTACCATGGGGTTTGTTGCAGCAATCCAAATAGCTTTTAATCGGCCAGATTCTAAAGCCTGGAACATTTCGATCGCGGTCAACCCTGGTTTGGCAGAGATCTGACCATTTGGTAAATGCCAATAATGTTCCATTTCTTGACGATGTTTTTCATCGTCGATATTGCGATAACCGGGGAGAGATGTTGCTAACATCCCCGCTTCTCGTCCTCCCATGGCGTTCGGTTGACCGGTGAGGGAAAATGGGCCTGCACCCGGTTTTCCAATAGCTCCTGTGAGAAGATGCAGATTGATCAAAGAGTTATTTTTACACATCCCTAAGGTACTCAGCTCCCGCAAAGCCTTGTGGCACGCGAGAGGATATAACCAGATCGACCTTGCGTTAGAGATGTGATCAATTGTTTCTTGGTTCAAACCACAGGCAGAAAGGAGACTCGATTCATCCTGTGCCATGACGAAATTCAAATAATTTTCGAACCCTTTCGTATGATTCGCGATGAAATGAAAATCGACCCCTTTATGTTGAA
>JAKBAI010000296.1 GCA_021809185.1 Planctomycetota bacterium | reverse complement strand
GGATTTATCTGTGGAAGTACAAGGAATCCAAAATTTTGTTCTTAATTTCGTTTCCATTCTCTGGGAAGCCTTCCCTTTCGTAGTATTAGGAGCCTTAATCGCGGGTATTTTGGAAGAGATGGTTCCGCAGCAATGGATTACGAAATTGATTCCAAAGCAAACTTTCTTAGCGATTGGATTAGGCGGAATTTTAGGATTGGTTTTTCCCATGTGTGAATGTGGGATTGTCCCCGTGATGCGAAGACTATTACGAAAAGGACTGCCTCTCGGTACCTGTGTCTCATACATGCTTGCCGGACCGATTATTAATCTCATCGTTATCTCGAGTACTGTTGCGGCTTTTGCTTCTTATGGTCAATCTTTAGCTCAAGAGATTGTCTTTATGCGAGTTGGAATCGGCTTTCTGGTTGCGACCACTACCGGTTTTATCGTTCAGATCCTATATCGCAAACATGGAAACTCTCTATTAACGAAATTAGCAACTCCCCCTCCCCTTTCTCATCAACGAAATCTCTCATCGGCGAATCCGTCTAAAAGTTCCGATGATAAAACCAAGACTGAATCTACAGGTCAATTAGTTCATCCTGCAGAATTACGAGCCGGCGAAAAAAAGAATTTTCTGGATCGACTAGGAAATATCTCTGAAACAGCTCTCCATGATTTTGTCGATATTATGGTGTTTTTAACTCTAGGGGCAATTCTTGCAGCTAGCGCGAAAGAGATGTTTTCTCCAAAAGAGGTTGCGGAAATTTGCCAAACGTACCCAACTCTGGCGATCATAGCCATGATGGGCCTAGCGATTCTCCTCTGTCTGTGCAGCGAAGCAGATGCGTTTGTGGGTGCTAGTTTTACAACTTTACAAAGTTCCGCTAAGCTCTCTTTTTTAATTCTTGGTCCAATGTTCGATTTAAAGTTGTTACTCATGTATACCAGAGTTTTTCGACGTAAACTCATTTTAACGATAATTGTTTCAGTGATTAGCCAAGTGTTTATTTATATGTTCCTGTATCATTTAATATTCGAATCAAAAAAGATTAGCCAGGATGAATCTACCCCTTCGCAAATCAAAACAGATTCTCAAGATCGTCCTCTAGTTGGTTCTCAAGGAGATAAAAAATAATGAGTCATAGTCATTCACACGGTTCAGCGAATGGAACTTATTTCAAAGACCAATTATTGAGTATTATCCTATGCGGATCACTGGGGGCTATCTCGATAGGGATGTATCAAACCCCGATGCAGAAATTGATTCTTGCTAATCCTTTTCCTTTGTACGTTCTGATTGGGGGGATACTACTTTCAGCGATCGTTTTTATTCGAATCTTATCGGTTTGGAAACTAACTTCAAACTCAACAGAGAACGAATTAAATCACGACTCAGAAAACAACAACTCCCATGATCACTCTCATGATCACTCTCACTCTCATGATCACTCTCACTCCCATGATCACTCTCACTCTCATGATCACTCTCACTCCCATGATCACTCTCACTCCCAACTAGCGACTTTAGAGGGAGAAAACCATGACGATCATGATCACGGATGGGCACCCTGGAAATATATGATCTTATTACTGCCTATTGCATTATATTTCATGGATTTACCTAATAAAGGATTTACTACAGATCGGTTGAATCGAGATATGAAATCGATTCAGATCAATTTCGACCCAGGCTCATTTCAGAATTGGAACATAATATATGCGTTAGGGGGTGGAGGAAGTTATGCTCTGAGAGATGAAAAAGCATTTCCATTTCACTCAATCCGTGAATTGGAAAGTATTTCGATGAGCAGTAGGGGAAGATCGATTTATGAAGGAAAAAAAGTTTCTCTGATTGGTATCTACTCCCCTGCTGGGAATAACACCTTTCGGATTGTCAAATTCAAACGTGTTTGTTGCGGAGCCGATGCGACCCCTATTTTTGCGTATGGGTACTCGAAAACGATGATCCAAAAAGTATCGAATGGAGAATGGGTTGAAATCACCGGCTATTTGCATTTTACTAAATCGGGGAAGGATTGGGTAAGTATTATTTCCTTAGAAGGGGAAAACGATATACAACCCGTCGAACCGCTTATTCCTTTCGAGGATAATTAGAAATTAATTTCGATTTTTCTAATCTCCTGGTTAGCTAAAATAAATATTTAAAATGGGTACTCAAAATGAATACTGAGTCGAAAATGTTGATCAACTAGCTGAATTAACGATCCTTTAATCCATGATCAAATTGAATACTCAAAACTAAAGAATGACAAGGAAAGAATGACAAGGGTATATTTATGAAACTATTCACTATGAAAATACTTCATTATCAATCCAATTATTCATTATTGGTGTTCGTTCTAATTCTTTTTCAACAAGGAACAAATCAATTATATAGCTTTTGTCCTTTCTGCGCTACTCAAGGGAGAACGCTAGCAAGCGAGGTCGACCAGGCAATGATGATTGTCTATGGCACTCTATCGAACCCGATTCGAGATCCAAATGATTTTAGTAAAGGGACTACAGAACTAAACATCAAAACCATCATTAAAGATCATGAATTATTAAAAAATCGCAAGTCGATCACCCTGCCCCGCTATATTCCAGTTGATGAAAAAAAGGGGAAAAAGAAAAACTATTATTTAATCTTTATTGATGTCTATAAAGATACGCTGGACCCTTACCGAGGCGAACCGGTCGATGAAGGGAGTAAGATTGCTGATTATTTGAAAGGGGCGATTCAAATACGCAGTAAATCGAATGAAGAAAAGCTTAAATATTTTTTTGATTATCTCGATAACAAAGAGCCAATGATCTCGTTGGATGCGGAAATGGAATTTGGAAATATCGATTATCCTGCTTTCGAAAAAATCGCGAAGACTTTTCCTAAGAAGAAAGTAATCGATTGGCTGACCGATCCAAATACTCCCGCCCGACGATTTGGGTTATACGGTTCGATGTTAGGCCATTGTGGCAAGAAAGAGGATGCAGGAATTCTCCTTAAATTAATAGATGACCCTTCGAATCGTTATCTTAGCGGACTTGATGGAATTCTGGCAGGCTATGTGATGTTAGAGCCGACCAAAGGATTCGATTATGTTATTGCCAGGATAAAAAAACCCAAAGAAGAATTCAATGCTCGCTATGCTATCCTGCGAATGGTACGTTTTTTCTGGGAATATCGTCATGATGTCGTTCCTCAAAAAGAATTATTGCAAGCAATGAAATTATTCATAAATCAGAGTGATGTTTCGGATCTGGCCATTGAAGATTTGCGTAAATGGAAACAATGGCAATTTACCGATGATATAGTTGCTTTATATGATAAAGAATCTCACAATATCCCTTTGATCAAAAGAGCGATTCTCCGTTTTGTTCTTAGCAATCCCAAAGCTGACAAATCAGCAACAGAATTCATTCAGAAAATCAAAAAAGCGGATCCAGAGCGAGTCCAAAATATTCAAGAACTCTTGAACCTGGAAAATAATCAACAAGGGGCTAAAAAATAGGTTCATTATAAAAATAAAGTGATACGTTTTGCTTTGATGATATGATTAAACTATAGAGATGGACGATTGAAATAGAAAAAGAGCCCAATTAACCCAATATACAAAATTTCATTATTTGATAGACTTTTCTCAGGGAAGAGATATTTTTTGCAAAGGGAAAGAATATGCAAAAATCGATACGATGGATCGTGGCAACGATTTTAATCTTAATGGTAATGGTTCCACCAATGAGTTACCCTTGCACGTACTGCGATCCAAATTTTCGCTCAAAACTTCCCTTTCGTGAAGAATGCAAAATCGCAAAGTTTGTGGTTGTTGGCACCATGAAAAACCCTCGAATCGAGAGTAACCAGAAAGGGGCAACCGATTTCATTATCGAATCGATTTTGCAAAATCATGTTATATTAAACAACAAAACTCAACTGGTCATTCCTCGCTATATTCCGTGTGACGAAAAAAAACCGATTAAATTTTTACTTTTTGCGGATGTCCAGATGGGTTCGATCGATGTTTACCGAGGGGTACCATGTAAAGATGAGAAAATCGTCGCCTATATCCAAAATGGGTTGAAGTTAAACAATTCCTCTGCTCAAGATCGATTGCTCTATTATGTTCAATTTTTAGATCACCCTTCCCCAGAAATTGCTGCAGATGCTTTTTTGGAATTCGCTCGAGCCAACGACCAAGATATCATCGCTGCTGGCAAAAAACTTCCTACCGAAAAATTTCGAAAATGGTTGAATGATTCATCGACCCCAATCGAACGTCTGAATTTGTATGCTTTTATCCTAGGTTTGTGTGGGAACAAAGAGGATGAAACTGCGTTGGAACAGATGTTGCAAAAAAATAGCAACAGAACCTCTGCCGCTCTTAGTGGGATCCTATCTAGTATGGTTGCTCTCAACCCAGAAAAAGGTTGGCAAATCATTAAGAAGATCATCTCTACCCCTTCTATCTCATTTATCGATCGGCTATCAGCAGTAAATACAGTTCGATTTGAACAAAATACGAATCCACAAAAATATCAAAAAATCATTGATGATATTTATACTTCTATAATCGTCGATAAAGAACTTGCCGATATGGCAATCGAAGACATGCGCCGACTCAAAAGATGGGATTATACCAATCTGATTTTGGAACAATACTCCAAAAAATCACATCAAGCACCAATCATTCAACGTTCGATCATCCGATTTGCATTACTGTCCCAAACTGAAAATGCTACCCGATTTTGCGAAGCTTTAAAGAAAAATCAACCAGAACTTTATCAGGAAGTCCTTGAGAGCGTGCAGTGGGAACAGAAAAATCGTGCTTCGAAATAAATGAATTTCTTCAGTTTTTTCTGCACTATTCCAACGAATTGTAATTTAATCATCCCATCCTAAAAGAAAGAGAAGGTCGTCTATTATATCCTTAAAGCTTCCTATATTACAGATTCGGATCTTTAATTCCCCCTTCCCTCCCCCAGAAGACAAATCGTATCACTGGTTCATTGTACCAATACACCATCTGGAATCGATCGATCAAGTAAAGGACCAGCTCCCGATTCAGCTTCAACCGTTGTTGCCGATTTTAACTTTGGAAATGCGAGATAACGACTTTAAAGGAGAATTTGCACAAACCTTAGAAGTCTCTACACCCGATCATCCTTATCAACGTAAGATCTTCTTCATCGGCTTGGGGAATGAGAAGAATAATCAACGGCATCATCTCATTCGAATCGCTGCTCTCGCAGGGAGACATATTTCCAAGCGTGCTCTAGAAAATGTCGCATTTCTGCTACCAAAATATTTTGGTGGAAACGCCTGCGAAATAATTGCTTTACTCTGCGCCGCTGGGTTCAATCAAGGAATTTATAATTTAGCAATTCGCCGTTCCAC
>JAKBAI010000295.1 GCA_021809185.1 Planctomycetota bacterium | reverse complement strand
GAGTCTGAATATCCAACTCGAGGATCACTTCGACATAATATTTCATAAAAAATTCCTTTTAAATAGTTATAAACCCTAGTTTTTCCATCTTTTATTTAATTGTCGGGTATTTTTTGATGTTTTGATGAATTTTTGAGTAATTATATTGACAAAAAAGAATTGAAATATATCATAATAATTATAAAAATTGAACGAGCTTTTGTCTTTAACTAAAAGAAATCCACAGAAAATTCAATTGTGTAGATTTACGATGAACTTTTCGAAGAGAGGGGAGCACGCAAATCGGGGAACGCAAATTGATCGGTATCAAGTCGAAGAGGGAAGCACAAAACCTCCGAAACAGGTCCGCCAGTTAACCAGATGTTCTACGACTAAACGGAAAGAGGGTGATCTAAGAGAACCTCTAGTTCTAATAATTTTTCTCTAACGTTCAATTTGCCAGAGATGATTTTTGGTTCATAACGATCTCGATACTTATTCATTAAAATAAGTGAAACGGATTGCCTTGCTACATCCTTACGAATATAGCAAATGAGCAAGATTAACGACAGCACTAAAATCGCTAGCAATTCAGGTAGTTTCAAATAAATTTGCAATCAACATTAGCAAATAGAAGTTATATGTCTAAATATAGTATTTTGGGGGAATATCAACTATAAAAAATAATAGATATATAAATAAGTATAATTAAAATCAATTTAAAGACGAATTTCATTATTTAAATCTATTAAAGCAATGAGTTTCTAAATAGTGGATCAACTTTTGAGGGAAAGTCAATGAAACCAACTAAAGCGTTTATAACTATTAATGCGTATGCCAATGCGGATGATGTACTTATCGCCTGGGAACCCAAAAAATGGTCTAATGACTGGGTGGGTTTTCAGCTGGAACGCCGTGACAATATAAGCCAAGAAGTTACAATTGTAAGCAATAGGATCCCTCCATTACCGGGACAACCTCCTCTTGCTTCAGCGCAAATACCTTCTTCAACTTCCCCCATTCGCCGTTGTTTATGGACAGATCATCACATTGTTAATACCGATCAGATTTCATATCGAGTGACGGCAATGAAGATGAAATCAGATAAATCATTTGAGATCGATGCGTCATCGAGTTCGGAATGGTCAGCTCCGATCGTCTTGAGCGGCGATGCGGGTGGAGGACTTCAAGCCTATTTCAATCGAGGTACACTGATGTCGCAAATTGTGAGTCGATTTGTCAAAGACAAAGTCGATTTTAGGACTTTGAAACAATTCCTGCAAAATTTAGAAAATCCTAGCTTTCCTGCGAGGCGATATCTTGCAGGCGATGCCTTAACGCAAATATTAGATTTTCTGAATGAAGCCGATCGCAGAGATAGCTCTATTTATGCAGCTATTTACGAAATGAATGATCGTCAACTGGTCGATGCCTTGAAACCGTTTGGTGCTCGAGGTCATATTCTCTTGGGCAATGGAAGTGCAACACAACCCTGGGTTTCCAAGGAGCTTACAGCGGCAGGACTTGAAGTTCGACATCGTGATCTTTCTCATCACGGGAGATCCTCTCCAAGCGTTCACAATAAATTTGTTGTAGAATGCGACTCTTCAGGATCGAACGCGATTCGCGTTCTCACTGGAAGCACTAATTGGACGACGACAGGGCTTTGCACTCAATTAAATAATGTTTTAATTGTTGAGGATGCTATAATTGCAGCAAGGTATCGATCGCAATGGGACAAATTAATTGCAGCCAAGG
Source organism: Planctomycetota bacterium (assembly GCA_021809185.1). GTDB lineage: Bacteria > Planctomycetota > Planctomycetia > Gemmatales > Gemmataceae > JAKBAI01. The sequence goes on along the minus strand of JAKBAI010000295.1, from coordinate 3,655 downwards.
ATAACATGACTCCGGGATTGAGGCTTTCTAATTCTAAACCGACAATAAACTCGGGAATAACTGTTTTTTATGCGGCGACGAATGATGAAGCCGAATTTAAACCGGTTCTTGATCTGATTAAAAATGCTAAAGAAGGAGCCTTGTTCTTAATGTTCATGCCTGGTGATTCCCCACTGCTTGAAGCACTACTTGCTCGTGCTGAACAGAATCGGATTTATGTTCGCGGAGTGGTTTCGCGGTTGACAACCTCGAAGAACAGCAAAATTGCCACTGTTGGAGGTCAGGTTATTAAGTCAGGGTCTTCTGCGCAAGAGTTTCACAACGATATTGTTCTACCATCGGGAGTTAAAGAAGAAGACAAACCTTCATGGGCCGAAACGGAATTTACAACTCAAGAGATCTACGCCGCACACCTCATGGCGATTGTTCACTCCAAAACAATCGTGATCGATCCATTTTCAGACAATTGTGCCGTAATTACTGGCTCTCATAATTTTTCACTCAATGCTTCAAAAAATAACGATGAAAATCTAGTAATTGTCCAAGGAAATAAGAAACTTGCACAGACTTATGCAATACATATGAACGGTGTCTATGATCATTATTCTTGGCGATCTTTTCTTGCTAACAGTGGTAATCCAGATCAGATTTACAAGTCATTAGCTGGCTGGGAACCGGGAGGTTCTCGCTATAAAGAGTTACAATTCTGGATGAACGATTTGACTTCTCCCGATAGCCCGAATCTTAGTAAAAATCCAAAAAGCAAAACCCTAAAATCTTCTTCGACTAGTTCAAAAATTCGTTCCTCTAAGAAGACTCCCAAAAAAACTAAATAAATCTCCAAACAGCAATTAAAGTTTACGAATATGATTAATGAAAATTTTCGAGATCCTCTTTAAAGAACAATGTTGATAACGTTATTTGAATCGAATGTTTGAATCCTGAAAATCGTTTTTTTTCTTAGTATTATGGAAAGGTTTACAATGAGTCATAACGAGTATTGTATGTTCAAAGGAACTTTGGTAAACGCGGCACCGTTTCGACCTGATTATGGTGGTAATCCACATTATGTGATAACGGTCCAAGATGACAGTGGCAACCCTTTTAAGTTTGTCGTGAATGCCGCATCGACAACCATAGGGGAAGATAATAATTTTGATGTCTATTTTTATGCTGACCTCCACTTCGTCGATCCCGTTACGGACAAGCTGAAAAATTTAGCATTGGGGCTTTACACGGAGGGATTTCCTCGTCTCGATTATTGGCAAGATCAAGGACTGCTTGACCTAACTAGAATGAGACCGATTCCTTATCAACAAGAAGATGGAACCCGATCCGATGTTAATGACTTGATTAACGAAGCATTGACGATTGACGAAAATTCACCTTCTGAATCTCTCCCATTTGATAACGGTCATTCCGTTCAAAATAGAGATTTTTACACTCCGAAAGATAGTAATGTTATCGTTTATGGGTTCGGTTTTCTCTTCCAACCTAACCAAGATGGATTGCATGAGACGCACATGAATCAGGGCAACCCCCGAGGGACACACTGGAAAGAAAATGGAGCTTTTCAGGATGGCGCGGTAATTATCGAACGGGCCAATGGATTCATTGCTTTATTTACTGCTTTCCAAACGCAATATCTTCCGACAGATTCCAACGGAGATCCAATTCCGGGAGCTAAACCATTACCAGAATTCATTCTAGCTCAGAATTAATTTTCTCTATGTTTTCATTGAAATGAGTACTTATAAATTAGCACATAAAAAAGGAGCATCATCAATTATCCAATAGTTGGGTAATCGGTAAAGATGATCTCTCCTTTTTTGAAATCTCTATCAGTTCGTCTCTCTATCCTTATTATTGACTTTGTTATTATTGACTTTGTTATTATTGACTTTGTTATTATTGACTTCGTTATTATTAACTTCGTTATTATTGACTTCGTTATTATTGACTTCGTTATTATTGACTTCGTTATTATTGACTTCGTTCCGAAGAATCAGACTATCGAAAGTTATGTTCGTGAACTAATCTCCTTAAGCCTCATACATCAGACAAATTACTTGTTAGAATCTTAAGCTATTTTGAGTTAGTCGCGAAATAAATCAAATTATCTGGATTCGAATAAAATATTGATAGCTCGGATCCTCTAGTATTTGAAATCTCTCATTTGGCTGAATCATGCAATTTCAACCAATTCAAACTATCAAAAGATAACCTGAATGATCGGAAATAGATATTTCAGGATAAATAGTAGAAGGAATTTGAAAACTAAAGGGAAACCGTCGCTTCTATCGATAGTCCCTCTAACTCTGGTTCAAATATGAACCGAGAGAATGAAATTCAAATGAATAAATAGGAAATCCCTTATAATCGAACGGCTTTTTCTGCTAAATCAAATGGTGAAGATTTCGGAGATGCTGAGTTATAAAATTTATCGGAATTCCTGGGAAAAAATCTCTTTTTTCTGTAAAACTTTTATTGTGTAGATAGATTATTCAAAAACAACAGAATTAGGTATTTAGGTTTCTTATTAATCTAATTCGAATTGATCTTGGGAAATCACTCTGTTTTGGAAGATCAAAATCTGTTATGAATCCATGTCCGTTTACTTCCACTATTTTGTTGATTATTCATTGGTGCCAAAAAGGGGCATGGCAACAAGCTGAAACCGAACCCAACTCCGATAAATCGAATGTTCAAATCGGTCCATTCTTATCTAACCAGGAAGATTTTACTTCTCCCAACCAAAATCCCATTGCCAACCTAGATCAGCAATTATTATTTTCTCTGGATCTCCATTTGGATTCCTGTATCAATTGTCAGAACAATATCGATAACCTTCAAAAACAGATTTGGAAAAAGCTAATCGATAAGTCTACAACGGAGAAAATGGATAAAAGGAACAACCAAACGATTCCGTTATCTGAAAATCAGAAAGGGATTGAATCAAGTTTTTCCGAGAATTCTGTTTCGAACTTACAAACAATCCCCCAGATGATTTTCAACCCGACAACTCAAGCATCGATGGAAGAACATAGCATGATTTCTAGTTCTTCCTCACCATTAGAAAAAAATAATTCTGCTAATTTTGAGCAAGATCATCGAGAAGAGAACAGTGAAAGATCCGTTTCAACTACTAGGGATCGATCGGCTTTCTGGAAAGGGGTATCGTTGAGCGCTAGAAGTGAGCTACAAGAAAGTGAGCTACAAGAAAGTGAGCTTCAAGGAACTTTGGAGCAAAAATATCTCAACACTGGATCAGAATTAATTGTGCTACCATCAGCATCGAATGAGCAAAAGGAAATACTCAGCGATCAATCGCTTTCTGATGCAATGAAAACGCAAAAACAAATCGACAGTGCTATTCCAGAAAATGAAACCGATCTCAATCGAACGCAATCTCTACCATTTGTCGAGAATGAGAAAGTCGAGAATGAGAAAGTCGAGAATGAGAAACAGGACAATCAGTCATTTTCGAATCAACGGAGAAAATCAGTAGCCCAGAAATGGGCTATCCCAGCGAATACCAGCGACTCGCGCACCTTTATCGGCACCTCGAACATCGCTGCCCAAACCGAACAAATTCCGGAGCAGGGGAATCCAGATACTGGGGAGCAAACGCTCGTTCAGGAACAGTTTCAGATCG
>JAKBAI010000050.1 GCA_021809185.1 Planctomycetota bacterium | reverse complement strand
CATTGAGATATTAACAGTGTAAGAATCTAGAGATTTACTCCTTTTTTTTCCAATCGGCTATCTTTTAACGGTGATTCTTGAAGCCCCGATCCTCTTCCTATTTTTATCGAAACGACATTCCTGGAAAGTTCGGTTATTCAGTAGTTTCTGGTTAACTGCTTGTACTTATCCAATGATCAATCTACTTTTACCCTCTTTATTCCCTAAGTTTGATGATAGAAATAGTTGGTTGATTTATGCGGAACTAATTGTTGCTTTAAGTGAAGCCGCTCTTTTCTTAACCGTCTTCGGAAATCGAGAGCCTAAAAAGCCTTATGACCAACTACGAGATTTTGTTGTTGTGTTTTTAGCAAATGCCTTCTCATTTGGTATTGGAGAAGTATTATGGATAATTCTCGAGTATTAATCGTCTCTGCTTGATTTAATTACCCCGTGAAAAGTTATCGATTAGCTTCTTCAATCCAATGCTGATTCTTTTCAGATTCTTAAATGATTTCTATCTTAGTTTATACTCTTTCTACTTAAAAAATATTTAAATTAATTCAAATACTTCTTTTTTTAATTCGAATACTATATTTGACAATAATGAAATTATTATGAAAAAACAGCTTTGTAGGGCTTAGACTACTTATTAAATATCTTGTTTCATGAGCTTTGACTACGTATCAATATCCAATATCTATTTTCTTGAGCTTTGACTAATTTTGCTAAAATCTATGTATATACGATTTGGACCGCTTTCAGCTGATTGGGTCCAAGTTGAATTAATCCAAGAATCTTAGAACATAGTATTGTAAGAACATGAAGAAAGTATTGTCATAAGTGGGTATAATTCAATAGAACTTACGAGTTCAAAATGATAAACAAATAAATCTTAACCATGGATTGAAATCAATGTTACTATATGAACCGTTTCAAAATGAGCGAAGCAATATTCTACATATTTCAAAAAGAACATTCGATTTCTGTTAGAAAAGTCGTAAACTTCATTTAAGGAGAAGCCTCAAAGAACGAGAATGCGATAGGAAAATCTCTTGATTTCATAGTTTTTTCTAATCAATTAAATCCAAAACAGAATAGGTTTAACCGATGTCAACAAAAGTGGTGATCATAGCAGATCCGGGAATTGATACTGCCTTCGCTACTGCTCTCGCTCTGCATGATCCAAACATTGACGTATTAGGTATACTTGCATCCGCTGGCAATATTCCTGCAGAACGTGCTACACAGAATGTGCAGCTCTTGGTGAATGCTTTTGATCCGCCGCGCTGGCCGAAAATTGGTGCAGCAATACCCATTGAATATGAAATCGATGGTGCACAATTGCATGGTCCCGATGGTTTAGGAGGCATGCAATTACCGCCAATTTCGCTACATCAACCAACTCCCGCAGATAAAGTTCTGGTCGATCTAGTACGTGATCATCCCCACGAAATTACACTTTTATTATTAGGACCAGGAACAATATTCGCACGGGCAATGGATCGCGACCCTGAACTTCCAAAACTTTTAGATCGAATTATCTGTCTTGGCGGATCGTTTCGAGAGCCTGGGAATGCCACTGCCGTCGCGGAATTTCATTTTTATTTGGATCCTAGTGCAGCTCGTCGAACTTTACGTTGTGGGATCCCAACTAGTCTAATCACTCTAGATGTTATGCGAAAACTTATTTTTTCTCCAAGTGATTTATTGGAATTAGATAAACATAACTCTGAAACTTGTCGATTTCTAAGAAAAATAGTCCCTTACGGAATTCGATCCTCGTCTAATCTTTACGGAATTGAAGGATTTCATCTAAAAGATGTTCTCGGAATTGCATTGATTGTTTTGCCTTCGGCATTTGAAATACAGGAAGTCTATGTCGATGTAGAGGAAAAAGGGGAGTTGACCCGCGGACTATCTGTTTTTGATTTGCGTCCCAATGCACCTGCACCCAATGTTTCTTGGATAACCCAAATTGATGTTGCAGCGATTCGACAGTATATTCAGCAAATGTTCGAACAAATGCCCTAATCGTTTATTCTAAATCAGTTATCCTAATAATCCTAATGGAATAAAATGGCCAAATGGAAAATTTATTTCTTTCTTGATTTTGCTGAGAAAAACCAGTATTCAATTTTATCGCTCCCCTTAAGATCAAATGGGTAAATGAAGATAGAATAAAATAAAGAATCGATTTTTTTGATTATTCCGCTCCTTATTCCATAATTATTTGATTGGTAGGCAGTTTTTTATTCTTTATTTCTTCAAGTGACCGAAACAGAAACTATGGGTACATAAAATTTCTTTTGAGTGAGCGGAGTAGACAATATCATTCATAATCGTTAAATGCCGATTCTTGGACTGATCATCTTAATTATATGAATCCTTATTTTCATGTATCCTTATGAAATGAATGGCTGCTAAATTGAATGCTGAAAAGGTCAAGGGGGAAAGGTCGAGCGATGAATGACTCAAATTGGAATCCAAGCTTCCTTTCTTCCTTGAGATCGATGATGATCTTTGTCATATCTTGTATGGGAATATATGGGGTATCATTCCCCCAAAAATCACTTGAAGCCGCACAAAAAGATAATAAACGAACACCAACCAATTTGAAGGAGATTCCCCAGAAATCACAAACTCTCCCAAAGAATAGTTTACCTGATCCTTATTTGAGTAATCTTTTTCGCCAAATTTTACTTACTCAAATTCCAAAACCACTCCTCAAAGAATCGATCGGTTGGGGAGAACAAAAAGAATTTACAACTGGAGTTTCCTTGACTCACGAAAGGCCACGGCTTTTACCAGTTCCGATCAAGAAAACAATGAACCATGGAACCTGGAGAAAAATCGAAGTCTTTGCACATAATCCTGAAGAACTCCTGCGGTTATCAGTGGATCAGATTCACCCAGTAGGCAATAATAAAATGGCTTTCCGGATTAATGTTACTTGTCCTCTTAAATGGAATTTTGAGCAGCAAATCTGGAAACGGGGCATTAGGATCTATAGCGGACAAACACGTGGGCGATGCCTTGTAGGTATTCTTTTGCAATGTGAATTAGAATCGAAGATTCAAAAGTCAAAGAATAGTTTTCTCCCTGCGATTACTTTTTCTCCGCGCGTGGTGAAAGCAAATTTAGGTTATAATCAAATGGTCATCGAACATACTCTAGGAGTTGGGGGAGAGGCAGCAAAATTTCTGGGTCAATCTTTTTTCGATCTTCTCAAACAAATTAAGCCTCATTTAGAAGGGGATTTGTTGAACAAGGCCAATCAGGGGATAGTGAACACAACGAATCGAAAAGATATTCATCTCCAGTTTGAAAAATGGTTCAAGAAATAAAGATTAAGCACTGGAATAGTTATTGAATCGCTCTGGATGCCATACTTTTTTACTGCATAGTCCTCAGGCCTTCCGATTGCTTTCGAATTGAATAGCTTCCTAAATGCTTAAGCATCGACTAATTGCTTAATAAATGCCAATCGATTCCACTCTTCAAGGTGGATTTGATTCATAATAACTAAATTGTTCGAAGTGCCTGAGAAGAAATTCGAATCCAATACGTGAGGATCGACGAAACCAAAAAAGGTTGCGTTTGGAATGTACAATCAGATAGTATCGCATACAATATCTCTAAATGATTTTTATCAAGACTTGAGGTGGTTATGAATCCGATCTTGGTCAATCGAATCCTTTTTGTCTTTTGGTTTTGTGTGGGCGCAGGAGTCTTTGGTTACTTTTACTTTATAGGCACAGGTGAACTTCCACCAGAAAATGTGTATCATCTACGAATGATGATGTATGGTGCATTTTTTTTAGCATTTTATAACTATTTTCGAGTTTGGATTCGCAATAGAAATTCTCCTGCTCGCAATCATTTGATGGAGAGAGTTCCAACTAAAGCAATGCTTGAATATCAGGAACGTATCGGCCCACTCGCAGCGAAAGATCCACCTCCGATCGTTCATCCGGATTTTGTTTTTGAGAGTGAGAAGCCAAAATCGGAATCCTCTTCTTGAGCCGATTTGAACAACTCTGCATGAATTCCAATGAGAACCAAACATATCGACGATTGTAATGTTCGTTTGATTGGGATTAGTTCTTACTACTCTGAAAATCGATTCTTGTATTTCGGAATTTGGAATCGATACCACAAGATTTGAACAAAATGGCTTGACTCAAAATTCAAATCTACCTAAAATGTAATTAAAGGGAGTGTATTTTGGGGAAATTATTTGCTCAGAGTGAAATAATTTTGATTGAGCATACTGGAATCTGGTTAACTTTTAGAATTATCTCTTCTTAGATAGTTAATTCAGGGTAATTTACTCAGAATAATGAATTAATTCGGTTTTATTTTGGATAATCCAATCCGTTTCCATTCAAATACTCTTAATCTTTTTTAGTTTATAACTTCTAAAGATCCTACCATTCAATCTTCTGATTGAAATTATAAGAGGTAAGGAATTAGATTGGTTAAAAAATAGTTTTGACTATTTTTCTTCAAGTAATTCGTCTTTTAAAAATTTCGTTAATTAATACTTAATCAAAATTTAAGAAAGATTTGTTTTATTTTCGTGAGCTGATTGTTTTACTAACCAAAAATCTTGCAGTTAATAAGATAAGTTCAGCATTGTTAATGAATAAATTGAAACTATTCTGGTCTTTGGGATAATTATTTTACTTTTTATATCGATATTTTAAATTGATATTTCTAGTTAAAGTTGCTTACTCAATCTCTTTTTGAGTTCAATCATCAGAGATGTTTTTCATTGTTCATCGATGAGAAAATAACGATTCGGGTTGAGGTATTTAAAGGATTACTGGTTAATCCAAAACTGACATAGTAATATTAAAAAGGTCCATTAAAGAATTTGTGGGTCTGAGAGTTGAGAATGAATAAATATTGTGAAAAGAGTCGATTTCTTTCCAAAAAACGAATTAGTTGGCAAAAGTATTTTTTATTTAGCTTTGTATTGTTGTTACCTGGATTTATCGGGTGTAGACCAGCGGAAGAGATTAGAACCCAAAAAGAGCCAAAAATTCCAACTCTGAATGCTCCTTTTTTGATGAAGTCCATGAGTAAATCAGGAACTATCAACCGAATTGTGGGGATTGCTCTCCCTGTCCCCACTAAAGAAGGGAATCCGTCAAACGGGCCAGACCATTGGTACATCAAGCTGTCCGGTCAGGGAAAAAGTATTACTCCTCGCATAAGTGAAATAGAAGATTTTATTAAGTCAATCCAGATCAAAGAAGGATCGGAGGAGTTAACTTGGACGGTACCTGCTTCATGGAAAGAAACGAAAGCAAAGACTTTTAGTTTAGCAACTTTTATTTTAGATAAAGATTTGGAGCTAACGATCAGTCGAGTTGGTGGAAGTTTACTTGATAATTTGAACCGTTGGCGCGATCAGGTGGGATTAGACCACTTCAAAGATCTTGACCAAGAAACCAAAAAGATTTCTTGGGGTACAAAGATGACTGGGATCTGGGTCGATTTTTATAACCAACAACGAGAAACATCAGCAAATACAGATGTTAACAACGATTCCAATCAATCATCGAATGGCCCTCTTAAATCAGGTAATAATTCTGGAAACAATTCGAACGAATCCACAAATAAAACCAGGTTGATTGGAGCAATTTTACCTGATGGCGATTCGGAATGGTACTTTTTTAAGGTAATGGCTCCGTTAGAGGATGTTGAACCTGTTGCCAAAGAGATCGATGATTTTTTGAATTCTATCCGATTTCATCCAGGAGACAAACAACCTAGTTGGAAGATACCATTGAACTGGGAATCAGGAGCCTCAACTCCCTTTAGTATTGCTTCCTTTCAGATAAAATCGACTTCCAGAAAACCAATTAAGTTAACGATTAGCAAGGCCAGGGGAGGGCTCCTCGAAAATATCAATCGTTGGCGTGCTCAAATCGGGTTAGAGAGCATCTCTCAGGAGCAGTTTGCTAGCCAAGAATCAAAAGTGAAGCTTGCCGATGGAACGACATTTTTCAAAATCGATATTGTCGGTAAAGCAGCAGGTGGAGGAATGATAGGTGGCGGGATAATGCCATTTCGGAAATGATGGAGTCTCTCAGAGAGAGACTTATTTCATTCGCAATTATTGCTCCAAAATAAGCCTAAGCAGAATATCAATGCTTTATTAAATTTTATCAATATTTAATCAATAATCTCAGAGTTTTTTGCATGAATACGATTTCTAATACGAATGACTCATCCCATACGATGGATCAGATCGAAAATGAGTTTGGGGGTAAACCTAACAAAACTTTGAAAGAGAATATCTATCGATATATTCTTAAACCCCTAGCTTCATTACAATTGACTGTTGTTTTATTAGCTCTATCTGTTGTTCTCGTTTTTTTTGGGACGTTAGCACAGACAAAAGATCAAACATTTGTCGTAGTCGAAACTTACTTTCGAAGCTGGTTTGTCTGGATCCCTTTTGATCTAGTTGGGGAATTCGATAGGACTTTTTTTAATCTAACAGGAACTGAACCTCTGCCAGGCTATTTCCCTTTTCCCGGTGGCTGGATTCTGGCAACCCTAATGCTCCTCAATGTTACTGTAGCTCATGCTCTGAGAGCGCGTCTAACTTGGAAACGTATAGGACTTTGGCTAGTTCATTCAGGATTGATTTTACTCCTCACCAATGAAGTTATCACGGGGGTATATTCGATCGAGGCTCAAATGGTCTTTAAAGAGGGAGAAACATTAAACTATGCTGATATCAATTATATCCCTTATTCGAGAACTTTTGATCTACTCTGGATTGCTCCTGATTCGGATAGTGAAGATGCAGTAACCATCATTCCGGGAGAAAAATTGGTCAGTGGCTCAACCATAGATCATCCTGCTCTGCCAATATTGATTAAAGTTGAAAAATACTTTTCAAATACCAACATTATGACAGATGCTGGGGATAAAATTGATGTCGATAGTCTGATTTCGAAAGCCGGAGCACTTGTCCGAGTGGTTCCTCACCGAGAGGGTGCCGGTACGACAGAATCTCGCCACGCCATGCCAATGGTGGAAGTGAGTATTCAGGAACGGGATACTCTTAAAGAATTGGGACGATTTAAGATTTCGATGTGGGAATACTTTAAAGCCACAGAATCGAGTTTTGGTGGGTTATTTGCTCCTGGTCATACGATCGATTTTCAAGGGAAAAATTATCGAGTTTCAATGCGCAATAAAAGAATCGACTTACCTTATTCCTTAAAACTCAATAAATTTACACACGAAAAATATATGGGAACATCGTCACCGAAATCGTTCAAGAGTCAATTGACTCTTAATGACTCAGAATTAGATGACCACCGCGAGGTATCAATTGAAATGAATGAGCCACTGCGTTATCGTGGCCTAACCTTTTATCAAAGCTCCTTTTTTGTGGGAGATCGAGGGTCGGTTTTGCAGGTGGTAAAAAATCCAGGATGGACCATTCCTTATGTCGCTTGTATTGTTGTAACGTTTGGTCTCCTTTATCATTTTAGTATTCTTTTGGTCCGATTTTTGCGCGGGAGAGTAAAATGAATAAATATTTATCGGCATTACCTTATATTGTTTTGTTTTTAGGTGTAGCCTACGTTGGAATTAAAGCGGCTAAACCACTCTCTAGCGAGAACGAAGTCAATTATGCTGCTCTGGGAGAGATTCCGATCGCCGATGCTGGGCGATTCAAACCGCTTTCTTCATTAGTAGAAACTTCTTTATATATTATTAGCGGACGCCATGAAGTTGTCACAGAAGATGGTAAACGTATTCCGGCAATGAGATGGTTTGTCGATGTATTCGACACAACTAAATTTCACTTTTTTTCGGGACCAGCGGCGAAATATAAAATATTTCGAATTGAAAACGAAGATATATTAAAACTTCTCCATTTGCCCAAACGGCCTCAATTTTTTCGATACTCTTTGGAAGAGATTCAAACATATTACGACGATTTTGAACGAGCCGTTGATAAGGCTAGTGAATTACAAGAGAAAATCAAAGAACGCAAAGTGATTGTGTCGCAACCAGATCGAGTCCGAGCCGAAAAAATTCTTGAGCTTTCCGAAAAACTTACCGTTTATTCCAAATTGTTGCGTAGAATTCCTTCTCCGGGAGATGAAAAAAAACCTTATCGAATCTTACCACCGCAACAGGAAAATCAGGAATGGCAATCTCTAGTCGATATCGATATGCAAGTAAGAAATTTCACCAAAGAAGAAGAAGAGCAGATCAATAATAATCGTTTGAATTATGTTCAAAATATCTTATCAGCAACAGGAATCAAAGACCCAAATCAGTTGACTCCAAAACAACAAGCATTATTGAAACAAAAGCTGGTAGAATATAGTAATAATTATCAATTACTGGAAATAGCACCAAACCACCGAGCTGATATTTCTCCCCTTGCTGCTGAATTGACCAAAATATTTCAGCTCGCCAAAGAAGGGAATCCTGAGTGCAATTCTTTACTCAAAAACTTCAAGGATTCGTATTACCACACGATACCCGAACGTCAAATGTTTCGGATCAAACTTGAAACGATTTTGAATCGAACCAATGTATTTTATTATGTAATCATGCTCAATATTTGGGTTATATTACTAGCAGCGACCTCTTGGTTGGTTTGGCAAGAACCGCTTCGGCGATCGGCAGTCTATCTAGCAATTTTTTGTTTAGTGCTAGAGACGATCGGTATCGTAATGAGAATTTGGATTTCTGGTCGTCCTCCCGTTTTTAATTTGTACAGTTCATCTATATTCATCTCCGCAGGATGTGGCGCAACTTGTTTGGTTCTGGAATATCTATTTCCTCGCGCTCTGGGCGTTTTCTGGGCAGGGGTAATGGGTGCAATTACAAACTATGTTGCCCATAATATTCTGACCCTATCTGGTGATCCATTAGAGGTAGTACAAGCGGTCTTAGATACTAATTTTTGGCTTGCGGTCCACGTTACCACGGTTTCGATGGGATATGTGGCCACATTGGTTTCTGGTGGGTTAGGTTTAATTTATATTGCAAGAGGAGTTTTTACTCCAGGATTTGTAAAACCAGCTCAAAAAGAACTCACTCAGATGATCTATGGCACTGTTTGTTTTGCACTCCTTCTCAGTTTCTTCGGAACCGTCGCAGGGGGTATTTGGGCCGATCAATCGTGGGGCCGATTCTGGGGTTGGGATCCTAAAGAAAATGGTGCGGTACTCGTTGTGTGTTGGAATGCCCTTATTCTGCATGCTCGTTGGTGTGGCATGGTTCGATCGCGAGGTTTAGCTGTTTTGAGCTTGATGGGCAATATGGTTACTGTTTTTTCTTGGTTTGGAACCAATCAGCTTGGGGTTGGCTTGCACAGTTATGGCTTTAGTAAAGATCTGGTCGAACTTTGCAAATGGGTTTGGCTATCGCATCTTTGCTTTATTGGCATCGGTTGCATTCCGATTCGATATTGGAGTAGTGCCCCTCATTTTTTGAGTCGCTCGGCAAACGCCACTGCTTCTTCCCCTGAAAATAAATCGCTAACGTCCCTAGACCAAAAAGAGAAGAAACGCCATCCTCAGGTTCAGGTTTGAGGGGTAAATTAGATAGGATAACTTAATTTAAGATAAAACGGATTTTTTCTATTAATTCCTGTTTAGTAAACGGCTTTTGCAGATAATGGTGATCGGCAGTCCTAATACCGTATGTTTCTTGAGAATCGCCTGTATATCCTGAAATGAAAAGCAATTTCATTTCAGGATATTTTATTTTTATTAGAGATGCTAGTTCTGTTCCACTCATTTCAGGCATCATTAAATCTGTAATGATAAGATCGATCGGATCTGATTTCTGATCAAGAATATCAAGAACTTGTGAAGGCGAATCGACTTCCAGAACCTGATACCCTTCTGAATGAATTAGAATACTCGTTAATCGCCGAACCCCTACATCATCTTCGACAAGCAAAATCTTCTCTTTCTCTCGATTTGATCTAACACTCTTCTTTTCTTGAGAATCGATTACCCCGGTCTGATAAATTGGCAACAAAATAAAAAAATCGGTTCCTTGATGTTCTCTGGAACTTACTCGAATCTGACCTTGATACGATTGAATAATCCCGTAGACGACCGATAATCCTAAACCGGTCCCTTTGCCAATTTCTTTGGTCGTAAAAAAAGGTTCGAATAGGTGGGGAAGGTTTATTGGGGAAATGCCACAGCCATTATCAGAAAATTGGATTTGCGCATACATTTCTTGATTCAGATCGGTGAATCCCATTTGCTGAGCTTCGCATTTAGATAGGGGTACTATTTTGATATGAATCTGCCCATTAAGAAGAACCGCATCGCGCGCATTTACTGCTAAGTTCATCAATATCTGCTCGATCTGACCTCGGTCAGCAAATATATACAAAGGTATCGGACTCGTTTCGATATCTAGTTGGATTCGATCACCCAGAATTCGTTTCAATATGGTCGAGAAGTTAGTCACGACTTCATGGAGGTCCAGAACTACTTTTTTCAAGGTTTGTTTTCGGGCAAAAGCTAAAAGTTGTTGCGTGAGCATCGATCCGCGATACGCTGTCTGATCCATCTCTTTTAATATCGCTGTTGTGGAATTGCTATTCATTTGCTCAGCAGAGAGTAATTCGATATAACCACGGATGACCTGGAGAATATTGTTGAAATCGTGGGCAATCCCCCCCGCTAATTTACCAAGGGCTTCAATTCTTTGTTTGGAACGGAGTTGTTCTTGCAGTTTTTTCTGTTCGGAAAGATCTCTGCTACAAAAAATCAACTGGCCAATTTGCTCGCTATCTGGAGGAATTATTCGAATGGTTGAACCCATATCTAGATAATACCCTTGTTGGTGGAGGCAACGCCAATCGATATAATTAATGGGAATTGTGGATTCCTTGGCAACTGGGTCGAGTTTTATGGATAGTACCTGGGTCATCATGGCTTTAAAACGGAACTGATCTTCGGGATGGACCCATTTGATAATCGGTTGCGATATTAAATTTTGAGTCGAGAAACCGAGTTGAGTTTCGAAAGAGGGACTCACATACAGAAAATTTCCTTTGCGGTCCAACAAAAAAATAATATCTGCTATCGATTCTGCTAATAATCGATAAAGTTTTTTACTCTCTTCTGCCTGTTTAAGTGCCTGGCGCAATGGGGTTATATCGTAAAAAGAAAATAAATTCAATTCAATTTGACCATGCTCGTTACGCCAGATTTCTAAAGAAAATTGAATCCAGATTCGATCTTTTAGAAGTGGCCGATTGATTTCCAGAATCATGTCACGAATCGACGTGGCTTTCTGAAGTGATACCGAAATGGGGCCAGAACCGATAGGAACACTCTCCCCATCGTTGTAACGGGGTTGCCAGTCGAGTTCGAGATAATGATGCCCGATGATCGATTCCCGAGTTCGGCCTAGAATATCGAGTCCTGTTAAATTACAATCGATGATAATTCCATCAGGGGAACCGATCAAAATGCCGACATTGACTTTGTTGATCAATTGACTCAAATGATTTTTTCTAGCCTCTAATTGTAGTTGAGCCTCTTTTAGTTCAGTAATATCGACCGCAGAAGCGAGATAACCGATAAGCTGACCATGGGCATCGAAATGCGGAATAGCATTCTCTAACATCCAGCGATAAGTTCCATCGCAACGGCGCACTCGACATTCGAATCGATACGATTTTTTTTGTTCATGTACTTCTACACACAACGCTAAAATTCGTTCTTGATCATCTGGATGAACATACGGATGCCGCACAAGACCGATCAAATCTTCGGTGGTTTTCCCTAAAAACTCTGCCCAACGTGGATTTCCATATGTACAGCGATTTTCGCAGTCGGAAATCCAGATAAAAACATTCGTCGATTCAGCAAAGGCACGAAAGCGGTTTTCGCTGGCGATTAACGTTTCTAAAGTCCGTTTTTTTTCGCTGATGTCGCGAATCAAAAACATGTAATTCGAATTGGTTTCAGTTTCTGGATAAACCATCTGAACTCTTATTTCTAACGTTTTTGCTTCTTTAAAACCTGCAGAATAAATTGTTATTTCTTCTAAAAGGGATTGTTCTGGAAGCCACTTCTTGAGAATCTTTTCAAAATATAGATAAAGCGAGCTATTTTGTTTTTCTCGAAGTTTTTCCAATAGAGTTGTTCGGTCATGAGGAAACTCCCCTAACTCCAAGAGATGATTTGCGGAATCGTTTGAATAGGTGATAAAACCACGACTGTTGATGACAAGAATTCCATCTTGAACTTGATGGAGAAGATTTCCAGTTTCTTGATAAGTTGCAATTTTTTGTTTCTGTTGCCATTCTAGAATCAAGTCTAAGACATTCAGACGAATGGTCTCTTTGGCCAAGGTAATTTCAACGATGTCCCATTCGATTGATCTATTTTTTGTCTTCTCACACCAGATCTTAAACGATCTTTGCGGTTCGAGCTGAGTTGATCCGCTGTCATGAATCAAGCCATTATTATTTGGATTACCAGCCCAGCGAACGGTCCGTTTGGCCTCGCCACGGAACCAGATGATCCAGCATTGCGATATTTTCGGAATTCGTATTGCCAAAATTCCCGCACAGGTTTCTGTATCTTCTAAGAACAAAGGATTTAATTGCCCCAGATGGCTTGTAACAATAAAAGTTTGACCCGTCTCTTCAAGCCAATCGATTAACATATCGATTTTTTGCTGGGACGGGACAATTCCTTGGGTTTTTGTTTTCTCTTTCAGCTTGAGGGCTAAACCGTCCGATTTAATCGGATGGTTTAGCCCATCGAGCGGATCAAATAGGATATCCGACCAATGGCTACTCTCACGGAGTTTAAGAATCATATCTCGGAGCATCTGCTGGCCGAGATTTGTCCCTTGGCGGATTTGATATTCTTCAAATCGACTCAAATTCGAGCTCATTAATTCACTTAGGGTGCAAACAAAATTGATCAACCAATTCGGAGGGAAATACACTTGTTCATTGTTGCAAGAGATTAAGCCCCAGAGTTTCCCTTTGTGAATAATCGAAATGGTTAATGTAGCTCGAACCCCCATATTTCTAAGATAACTTTTATGGGATCTAGAGCAATCTCGAAGGACGCTATAAGATAAATCTGGTAACTCGGAATTTAGAGATAACGGGGACTGATACATTCCTACCGGTCTAGACTGCACATCGACTAAAAAGCGAAATGCTTTTGTTGAATAGATTTCTCGAACCTTACTAGGAATATCTGAGGAAGGGAACCATAAACCAAGGTAAGAAGAAATCCCTGGTTTAGTTCTTTCTGCAATCACTTCTCCATTCCAATGCTGATCGAATCGGTAAACGAGTACTCGATCGATATTACTCAATTTTTGAATCTGTTCGCAAGCCCACTCAGCAAATTGAGCGGGATCTGGTCGATCACTAAACTTCTGGATCCCTTCGGATAATATTTCCATTTTTGCGGAAGTGGGATTGATGAAGTTGTTATCGAAAGGATTGAATATGTTGCAAGTTTTTGCCGGAATCCATTCCGTATAAACCAAGTTGTTCATTTGATGTAAGTACAAATCAAAAGTATCTTGACTTACCCAAGATTGAAATTGTGTATTCTCCAAAAAAGAGGTGGAATGTCCTCTATTCTCTTTAAAGATAAGATTCTGGATTTTCTCAAATAGCCGAGAATCAAGCCAACCGGAAAGAGGTTGGTTCAATATCTCTTCTTTTGGAATTGCAATCCAATTATTAATGTTATCAGAAAATTGTTGAATTTTCCAACGGGCATCTAAAATGATGAGAAAGCCGTGAGGTTGAATCAACCCAAGCTTATGTATTTGTTCTAATTCACATTTTTTTATCCATTCTTGGACAATTTCTTCGGAAGTTGAGATCTCAGAAGATTGTTGCAAATCTGAATTCATTTGAGTCATCTTTTTTTAGATTGATTTCGGGAGTGATGAAAGAGGTTCCTATTTATGACAGTCTATGTTCAAACATTAGAAAAAAAATTACTCGGATTATTCTAAAATTAAGTTTGAGTAGAAAATGGAAACCAGAAAATAACTTCGTAATTTGACTACCCTAATTATGAAATTAACTGAAAAGGGTAATGAATAAAATCAAATCCCGATCACCTAGAAAAAAACTAGTAGATTTGGGAAATGGTGTCAAGTAATTCATCAACAAGAAAAGCTAAAAAATTGAGACTTCACAATAAAATTGAGTAAATAGAAAATCCTATTAAAAATACATTAAGAAGATCATTTAATTATGAAGCTATACTGATAAAGTTCAAGTTCCCTCGTTATTCACAATATTTTAATTCCCCTAAAGAAGAAGAGTCCTACCCATTGGCTTCAGAATCTCTACATCTAAAAATACCCCGAAGAGTAACCGAGGAACATTCTAATGAAACGATACGTAAAATGGTTATCCGAATATTGGTTTTTAATCTCATATTTGGTGATTTTCTTTCAACCTGAGTGGATTAATGCAGCAGAGATAACCAAAACCAGGCCAAATATTCTATACATCATGGCCGATGACCACGCCGCCCATGCAATCAGCGCATATGGGAGTAAAATAAATCAGACTCCGAATATCGATCGGTTAGCAAAAGAGGGGATGCGATTCGACCTTTGTCTGGTAACCAACTCGATCTGTACCCCTAGCCGAGCGGCAATCATTACTGGAAAGTATGCGCATAAGAACGGAGTCCCTGTCTTTAATTCTATCGATCCCAAGGAACCGACAACTCCTCAATATTTGCAAAAATCCGGCTACTATACTGGAATGATCGGAAAATGGCATCTGGGGACAGATCCAGTTGGATGCGATTTCTGGGAAGTTTTACCAGGGCAGGGGAGTTATTATGACCCTCTATTCATCACTCAGAAGGGGCTGGTTAAAGAGAAGGGATATACCACCGATATCATTACCGATAAAGCGATTTCCTTTCTGAAAAACCGGCCTAAAGATAAACCTTTCTTCTTGATGTGCCACCATAAAGCTCCGCATCGAACCTGGCAACCAAAAGAGGTATATCGCAAAAAATGGGAAAAAATCAAAGTCCCAGAACCAGAAACTTTTAATGATGATTATTCCACTCGATGTGAAGCGGCCAAAGAAGCAACGATGCGAATCGATCGTGATTTGCAACCGTTTGATTATAAGATCAAACCTCCCGAAGGCTTAACAGGTCAAGCATTGAAACAATGGAAATATCAGCGATATATGCAAGATTATTTGGCATGTATCGACTCGGTCGATGAATCGATTGGAAATATCCTTAAAGAATTAGATAATGAAGGAATAGCTAACAATACGATCGTTGTTTATACTTCAGATCAAGGATTTTTTCTCGGCGACCATAACTGGTTCGATAAAAGATTCATGTACGAAGAGACTTTGAAAATGCCTTTTTTGGTTCGTTGGCCTGCGGTAATTAAGCCGGGGAGCGTCAATAAACAAATGGTTTTGAATGTCGATTTTGCACCAACATTTCTGGAATGTGCTGGGGTTTCGATTCCCAACGATATTCAGGGAAAATCATTTATGAGTATGTTCAAAGGGGAAATTCCACCAAACTGGCGTAAGTCAATGTATTACCGATATTACCATTATCCATTCCATCACCAAGTACAACCTCATTACGGAGTTCGAACCCTTCGTTATAAACTGATCTATTTTAACAAACTAAATGCCTGGGAACTTTACGACCTGGAAACTGATCCACATGAATTAAAAAATGTATATGCAGATGAAAAATATAAAGAGATTGTTAAAGACTTGAAAGTGGAATTGACCAAGCTTCGTAAAGAAGTAGATGATAATGACCGATTTGCTGATAAAATTCCTAGAGACGATGTCGATGCTGTCTTAAAACGATTCAAAAAGAAGAAGTAGCAATAGACTTTGAATTTGTTTTGGAACATAAAAAAGGGATCTATTCACTCCGGAATAGATCCCTTTAACACCTCTTCGGAAGGAGTATCAAGTTGAGCTATCTACATATCTATTATACGCACTGAATCAAATTTTTGAAAAATTACGATCCCTTTACTTGTTTGCTTTGGCAAATGAAGGAGAAGTCGTTAAACTCTCTTCGCCTAATCGGGCAAAAGAGCCGATAGTTTTTTCGCCTGCTCGCACATGAATTTTATTAGTTTCTTCATAGGTTTTCCCATTCCGAACAACAACAACTCGAATCGTATAATAATAATTTTCACTATCTTTAAGTTCCGGAGAAACAAATTCCCGGTGACTCTTGGCACTTTTCATCAAATGACCATCGATATAAACTTTGGCATCTTCAGGCACATCCAAAGAAATAGTTGCCTTCGAATTACGATAAATAGCAGGAAAATTGTTGATCTGTTTAGGTTTACCCAGAGGTTCTGCAACTGGAATCGAAGGAGTATTTGAACTTGGGGAAGGACTAAGATTAGAGGAAGGATCTACCGTTGGGGTTGCAGTTCCTGGAATTGGAGATTGATTTGAAATAATCCCTTGTCCATAAGATTGAAACCCATATGGACTGTTGTAGTTATTAGGGAAAGAATAGGATCCATACATGCCATAATTTCCATACCCGAAAAGTCCAGAATAACCAACCCCCGCTGTCGAAGGACCGGCATAGCCGAGTGACCAATAGGGAACACCCGATCCATAACACCCAAAACAATTGTAGCCAGGGAAGCCACCGAAGCTATAACCGTAACCACCGTAACATCCGCCGCAACCAATACCAGCTCCCCAACAACAACTTCCCCAACCACATCCGCAACCGCCATAATATCCGCCTACGTAATTGGGAACACAACCATAAGGTTTCCAGCCATAGCGAATTGGTAGACACATATCTAATGTATTCCAATTATACCAGCTTCCGCTTCCAAAGCCCGTTGCTTCCGGACCTGTTAAACTCATCGCTGTCATGACAACAATACTATACATATTTTTTCCTTATTTTGAGAGGACAAATTAGTTAATATGGGATAGATAATAAAGCCTGGACGATAATTCGTCAAATAGAATTTTTTAGGTTTGGGTAAAATAGATAGGTAAAATTCGCTTGTAGTACGTTAAAAATGAAAAAAAAGGAAAAAATGGCTAAAAGTTCTAAAGTATTTTGTAGAGGACAATTTCACTTCAATCCTGAGAAGAGATGGAAATTACGGAAAAATTGATTTTACCAATGATGAAATTAAATCGGTTTATTTCAAATATAAGGTTTGTTAAAAAGCCTTCTAAGTGACAAGAATTGGGAAACTATCTTCTATTCTCGAGTGTTGAAGTTTGAATTAATTGGCATTCATAAAATAATCAAGAGAGTATAAAAGTGTTTAATTTGGAACAGCTCGATCGAATGATGGCTCAGTGGATTGAATTATGTGAACGAGAGAAGATTCCCCCCTTAATTTCGTTTCCTGTAGGCGAAGAGATTCTTAGTGCTTATCAATCTCCTCAGCGGTACTATCATAATTTACAGCACATTAGTGAGATGTTAAAAATTGCAGGAAAGTTTAATCAACAATTTCATCATCGAAATGAGGTTTTTTATGCAATATGGTTCCATGACATCGTTTATGACCCGAAAGCTAAAAACAATGAAGAATCATCCGTTGAAGCGATGAAAAATTCTTTGAGTCCATTAGGAATTTCCGAGTTATCCCAGCAAATAATTGCAGAACTCATTTTAGTGACTAAACACGAAAAAATCCCGATCCCATGTGATATCGATATGGCTATTCTATTAGATGCAGATTTGGCAATTCTGGGTGCGGAAACCTGGAGATACGAACTTTATACACAACAAATTCGCCAAGAATATAGTTTTGTTGATGATGCAACCTATCGGCAAGGTCGCAGCGATTTTTTGCAAAAGATGCTTTCTCGCCCTTGGATATTTCAAACCGATCGGCTTCGCGAATTGGGGGAACCCCTTGCTCGTAAAAATATTCAGTACGAGTTAGATCGATTAGATAGGTCGTAACAGCTTATAGGAAGAGACTTTGTAATTTCTACTTAAACAAAAATTGGTTTCCATGTTAAAATAGATAAATTAAGTATATCGTCTTAATAGTAAATTGTTTATTAAAACGGATGGTCGATTTGAATGCAATAATTTTTTAATTTATTACGATTAACTATTTTGGAAATTTCGATATTTTCACGATTCATTCAGAATTCAAGATCATCACCTTCTAATGAAAGACTTGTAAAAAGGGTATATTTTGTGATAGCAGATTTTATGAAACATTCCACCGGTACTCCTCAGTTTCCTATGCCGATTCAGATAAAGCGAAGGTTGCGGATTCTTATGGCGTTACTATTCATATTTTTAATTCAATGGACAGCGACTCAATCGTATGGAGATGAAAAATCGATTCAAAAAGGAGGGCCGAATCAACAGATTGCCGAGATCGAGAAAAAAATCCAGGATCTGCAAAATCAGCTTAGCGAATTAAAAAAATCGTTACGAAAGCCTTTATCGATGAACGATTTAGCGAGCTGGAAATCGATTTTATCTCCTATTCTTTCATTAGATGGTAACTGGTTTGCTTGTTCGGTCGGTGAACTGGGGAATAGATTTTCTATTACTCCAAAAAATGCCAAATTGATTTTGAAATCCACGGATAAAGGAACCTCGGTTCCGGTCGAAGAGAAAGGGGTTCCCGGTAGCCTGCAATTTTCTAACGACTCACGATACTTTTCAAGTATATTTTCTCAAGGCTCAGAGGGTTCTAAAGCGATTTTGGTTGAATTAAAAAATGGTAAAAAAACTGAATTCCTAGGAGTTAATAGTCTAGAATTTGCAGGAGACGAACCAAAGTATATTGCTTTGTATAAGACACCTCAAGAGGGATCCAAAGATCTTATTATCCGTGAAATCGCAACAGGAAAAGAGGTCATTTTTGGAAATGTCGATCAATACGAATTTGATAAAAAAGGGTCAGTAATGATCCTGTTGCTATCAAGTAAAAATCCAGCAGGGAATGGGGTTCAGCTCTACGATCTTCAAAAAGGGACCATTCGTTCTTTAGAAATTGATTCTGCATCGTTTAGTCAAATATCCTGGAATAAAGAAAAAAATGCTTTTGTTTTACTCAAAGAAAAGTTAGGAAAAGATGGTAAAAGTCTAACTCCCCCTGTAGTATCGATTTTAGGATTCAAAAATATCACGATGCAACCAGAGATGGTGATTTACGATCCGGTCAAAGATTCTTCGTTCCCAAAAGGAAAGATGATTTCCAAGTCGAAACCACGATGGACGGAAGATCTAACCGGTATTATCTTCGAAGTTCAATCGAGTTCCAATAAATCAGAAGATTCATCAAAACAAAAGGATTCGTCACCGGCGATTCAAAAACGCAAAAAACGAACGTTAACGAATACCTTGGACGGTTCTTCGTTTAGTTCTGGCAAAGAATTTTTCTTCGAAGAGCAGACCTATCTAGATAATAACACAGAGATTGGGCCATCACCGCGGGTAGTCCCTTCAGCGAATTTAATGATTCAAAAAGAGAAAACAACCAAAGAAAAAAATGCAATTCCAGAAAAGGAGAAAGTTAAAGAAAATAAGATTGCTCAAGAGAAGAAAGTTAAATCGGTAGAGAGCAAGAAAGAGGAGCCTTCAAAGAAAGATCTCCCCAAAACAAATAATGTTGCTTCTGGGAAAGCTGATGTGGTTATTTGGCATCATTCTGATCATCGGCTACAATCAGAACAGCAGAAACGTGCAGGTGCATTTTCTCGTCAAAGGCAAAGAGCGATCTATTGGATTAAAGAGAAAAAACTGGTGGTTCTCGAGAGTGAAAAATTATTGAATCTGACGATAGCCCCCAAAGACCAATGGGCGTTGGGTAGTTCAATCGAATCTTATGAGCGGAGTTCGGGATTAGATGGAAAGTCTTATGAAGATGTGGTCTTGTTTAATACCCATACGGGGGAAAAGAAAGTAATTCTTGCACATTACCGCAATTATCGCTATCCAGTGATTTTTAGTGAAGTAGGCGGCAGTATATCTCCAGATGGTAATCGATTGTTATATTATCAAAATGGCCATTACCATATTTATGAATTCGCTACAGGAAAAAGTGTCAATATTACGCAAGGAGTTCCAGCATCGTTTGTCGATAAAGAGGATGATCATAATGTAGAAATGCCTCCAACGCCGAGTTTAGGTTGGAGTAGTGACAGTCAAAAGTTATTCTTATCGGATGGTTGGGATATATATCTTGTTTCCGCAAATGCTAAAGATCCCGCAAAAAATATGACGGAGAATGGAAAAGCTTCTCGTATTCGCTATCAACGATTGCTTCAATGGGATCCAGATACGAAAGGGATCGATCTGACGAAACCGATTTTCGTTGGTATGTTTGGAGAAGATAATAAGCGACAAGGATATGGAAAAATTCTACCTAATAAGATGGGAGTTCATACCCTTTTATGGGAAGAAGCTGCTTTTAGTTCTCTCTTAAAAGCGGAAAAAGGCGAACAATTTATTTATAGACGAGAAACTTGCAATGATTACCCGAATTATTTTACAGTCAAAGCCGATTTTAAGGCTCCAATTCAGCTGACCGATGCCAATCCGCAGCAGGCCGATTATCTCTGGTGTAGTGGCGCTAAGTTGATTCACTATACCAACGATCGTGGACAAAAATTGACTGCAAACTTACTATTGCCAAGCAATTATGATCCAAATAAATCGTATCCGACCATTGTTTATATTTATGAAAAATTGTCCCAACGGCACTTCAACTATTTGATGCCGGGGATTACTATGTTTAATCCCTGTTATTACACCAGTAATGGCTATGCTATTTTGATGCCAGATATAACCTATAAGTTAAATGATCCGGGTAAATCTTCCCTTGAGTGTGTTTTACCTGCTTTGAAAGCGGCCATCGAATCAAAAGTGGTCGATGCAAAACGTGTCGGGTTGCATGGTCACTCTTGGGGTGGGTACCAGACGGCATTTTTAATTACTCAAACAAAAGCTTTTCGCGCAGCGATTGCCGGCGCACCACTTACCGATTTGGTAAGTATGTATAGTTCTATCTATTGGAATATTGGTATCCCGAATCAACCGATTTTTGAAAGTAGTCAGGGGAGATTTACGGGGAGTTATTTAGATCAGCTCGATGCTTATATTCGAAATTCTCCAGTTTTCCAAGCTAAAAACGTTGAAACTCCGTTAATTATTTTACACAACGATAAAGATGGGGCAGTCGATTGGAATCAAGGGATCGAGTATTTTAATATTTTGCGTCGATTGAATAAATCGGTAATCATGTTACAGTATCGCGGGGAAAATCATGGCCTCTCAAATCCAAATAATGTGCGTGATTACTTTGTCCGAATGAAAGAGTTTTTTGACCATTATCTCATGGATAAATCGGCTCCTGATTGGATGAAAGATGGTGTACCGTTCCATAAGTTATCTGATCATCTAGATCAGCGAGCCAAAGGTGGATTTGATAAGTAATCGATGAGAAATCGATTGTGCATTTCTGATAAAAATTCGAATTACTCTAAAATGCCAGACTAAAATCTGGCATTTTTTATTACTTAGTCAAATCTTTTCGGGAATTCTAAAAACGAGAAGGTGATTAAATTGATGATCTATAAACTGATTCTCGGCGAACTATTTTTGAAACTAATAAGGATGAAGGTTAAATCGCGAACGTGAGAGTTACCCAGTTGCTCCTATTTAACAAAGAGTAAAAGTAAAAGAATAGTAATCGTGAAATTAGATCCGAGAATAGCTGGTGGGACTTGAAAAAAATGGCATCAAAAAATAGAATAGTTTAATATGGCAATATTAATTTTCAAATTAATTTAAAAACCTAAAGAGTTTTCGATCACGAATGAAATTTAAAAAAGTTCGTATCAACAGCGATTTAGCAAAATTATCTGGTAAAAAACGATAAGGAGAACTGTAGTTAGCTAAAATGATTTATCGAGTAAAAGAGATGTTCTATTCCTTGCAGGGGGAAGGGGCGCAGCAAGGGCGTCCCGCTATATTCCTTCGATTTTCTGGATGCAATCTTTGGAATGGACAGGAATCGAGTCGCGAAAGCGCTATTTGTCAATTCTGTGATACCGATTTTGTTGGTACAAATGGGCCAAACGGCGGCGAGTTTGCCGATGAGCTTAGTTTGGTGGAACAATTACTACAACTTTGGCCACATCAATCATCATCCGAATTAAACCGCAAAAATCGAACTCAATCAGACAAAAAATTCGAAACAAAACCATTTGTTGTCTGTACAGGCGGGGAACCCTTGTTACAGCTCACCGATAAGCTGATCGAGATGTTTCACAAATATGAATGTATTGTAGCCATCGAGACCAACGGAACATTACCTCCGCTGCGAGGAATTGATTGGATCTGTGTAAGCCCAAAAGCGAATGCCCCTCTGCGGTTAAGGGAAGGGGACGAGTTAAAATTGATCTTTCCGCAACTGAATTTACAACCTAGCGATTTAGCAGATCTGAATTTTAAACACTTTTATTTGCAACCGATGGATGGACCTCATCGGGATCGGAATACTACTCTCGCTTTGCAGTATTGCTTAAAAAATCCCCAGTGGAAATTAAGTCTACAAACTCATAAAATATTGAATATCAAATAATCTGGTATGATGATTTGGTAGCACGAATGGATGATCGTTTTCATGAGGGAAACAGAATTTCTAGCGAGCTGTTCGTCCCATATAATCGAAACGCGGGATTTTTGAATTACTGGTACTCTTTTTGTTAGCTCAGGTGTTTTTTCTGAATTTTTGAGTTAAAGTAAGGACAGGCAAAAATACCTGTCCAATGGAAATGCGAAATAATCGGGGAGAACAAAAAGGTTTTAATATCATTTCTGCTCTAGGAAGAGAATATTTAGTTATTAAGGCAAAAAGATCTAAGACTTACTTACTACTAGATCCCCACCAAGTTTTTTTATTTGTGTACGCGATCGCTTCTTTAAGGGATATGACCCCATCCTGATCGGTATCAATCTCGTCAAAGGCCTTTTTCGTTCCAATAAACTCTCTCCAAGTAAGTTCATTGTCCTGATTGCGATCCATTTTCTTGAACCAGAGAGGGGTTTTCGGATATCGGATTGAATCTTTTTGCTTATTAGAAACTATTTTCCCATCTGGATTTACTAAAACTTTTGGATTTTCCTTTTGGATTGATCGATGTGAATGCACTAGGTTTGCATTAACTAAAAAATCGTTTTGGAAAAAAGTTGTTTCTCCTGTTGGAATATATTTGGAAAGTAATTTCCATGAATTCTTAAGTTCATTTCGACTCAGCATATAATTGTGATTAGAATCCAAGAATTCAAAAAGAGTTGGTCGAAAAATCTCAATCGAAAAAGCGATACGTAATTCATAGAATCGACTGTAGATATCTGTGCATTCTTCCGCTTCTTCGATGGTGACCATACCATCGTTGTTTGCATCGAGAAGATCAAAGACTAATATGAGCAAAGAATCAAATTGAGCAGAATTAAGTTCACTCTCTTTGATAAAAGTTTTAGGGCCGCGGAGGGAACGTTTTACCAAATCCGCAAAATTGACTGGTCCTCCATTATTCCTAACACCTAACGTCGTTACGTTAGAATTAGAAGTAAATGTGGTACTTGGCATGATCATGAGATTTTGAAGCCCTTGCTGAAAATTCATTTCAACGGTCTGGCCGTTGTCATTTTTACTTTCTGTTACCTTCAGATTTTCCCGAGGAGCAACTTTCGAATTTATTGGAGAGTCTTGGTCCGTTTTTTGAAGAGATACCTTGAAAGTTAGACTGTTATCAGTTTGTAAATGGCACCAAATGGTGCTATCGGGGGGGAGCTTGCGAAAATTCATTAGCTCGACCAAACTAATCATCTGATTATTATCAACGTCGAGCTGATCAAACCATTTTTTGGCGATCGGGAATTCTTCTCGACTGAGTCGAAAATCTCGATTTTTATCGTAGTAGAATAACAAATCTTCGATAATATCGTCCATCTTTTCGGAGACAGGGGAAAGGCGAATGCAATGAAAAAACTCGGGTTTGATTTTAGGGTTCTCTCGAAATAAATTGGTTTTGATTTGGCTTTTGTTTTCATTTTTTGACATCATCCCCATTTTATTAGTGCCGTTTTCAGGAATCGCTTCACCGAAACTCATTTCAAGAGGCCCCTTTGTTGATATAACGGGAACGGGGTTTGCATTATTTTCTTTAAATGATTTAGGACGAGGGTGATTCTGCAGTTCATCTGAAGAAATGACTCCGTCTCCATTTTCATCAATCGTGGAAATAATCCTATCAGCAGATTCTAGTTCTTCTTTACTCAACGTGCCATCGCTGTTACTATCTAACCATTCAAACAAGATAGAGGATAATTTAGCTGGATCTGATAACGGATTGGACTTAGTTGGTTCAAGTCCTTTGCGAAATTGATCGAGGCGAAAGCCTTGGTCTGTTATATTTAAGCCACTCACCAGATCTTTGTAAAGCGGTTGGTAATAATCTTTGAACTCAGCAAAAGAAACA
>JAKBAI010000294.1 GCA_021809185.1 Planctomycetota bacterium | reverse complement strand
AACTTACAGAAATACTTTTCAAACGTATTATAAGAATCGAACAAAATAGATCAATCACCTTTCCATCGAACAAAAGCTTCAAGGGCAAAAAACTCAGGCAAACCCAGATCATCAAATACTTTGGCCGTGCTTAAATTCCGCTCTTCGGCCCGCTGCCAAAATTCTCTCATATCGCTTCCTCCCGGAAACATAGCACGATCTTTCTGGGATTGGTGGCGAAAAATCGCCATTTTTTTCCGTTCTAGGGTTTCTGGGCTTACGGGGACCGCCATTTCAATTTGATGAGGCTCCCATTCCTCCCAAGCTCCTCTATATAACCATACTTCAAAATCTCCACCTTTGCCACGATATTCGTGAACTGCAGCATAAATTGCTTCCGCGCACGTACGATGAGTTCCGTGTGGATCGGAAAGTTCACCAGCAACAAATATTTGCGCAGGGCGTAATTTTTCGAATAGTTGAACAATATCTGCAATATCTTTTGGGTGAATCGGGTTTTTGGCAATGGTTCCGGTGCGGTAAAAACGTAAATCCATGAACTCGAGCTGCTCCGGAGGAATACCACAAGCCAACGCTGCAGCTCGAGCTTCTGTTTCCCGAATCATCGCCTTAATTCGAAGCACATCTTCCGTATCCGATTGCCCCGGTTTTTTACTTTTCAACGAAGTTTGGACTCTTTGATTTAACTCCTGAGACGATTTTGTGTCAATCTCAAAAATTCGATTAAATGTTTCGATGAAATCAACAAAACGAAGCGCATCATGATCAAAAACGGCTATGTTCCCACTGGTCATGTAGGCGATATGCACTTTATGCCCTTGTTCCACCAAACGTATTATCGTTCCCCCCATACTGATAACGTCATCGTCTGGATGCGGACTGAACACCAGAATCGTTTTCTGATCCACCCCAGCAGGTTGGTTATTGATCACTGCTTGTACTTCATGAAATACCTTTTCTCCCAAAGTTCTTGCAGAACCGTGCTCCCGGATCAAATCATACAAATGATGTTCTCGGAAATCATCTTCCGATAGCTTTAATAGCGCTTTTCCTACTTTTAGACTCAACCAGATAACTGCTTGGCGAATACGTTCCGGTGTCCAATGCACCGTTGTAACTTCCCATGGTCTACGGAAAATGGTGAGTTCGCCCGCCGCCGCTTGGTCCAGAATTAAAAGAGTATCTGGATGATTTTGTAAAAAACTTGCTGCAATTGCATCTGTTTGTGGGTTTTCAATCGCTTTTTGTACGATGGGAGCTTTATGTTCCCCAAAAGCCATGATGATGATTTTTCTCGCTTCGAGAATCGTTCCTACCCCCATCGTTATCGCTTGATGAGGAACATTCTCTTCACCAAAAAAACCGGACGCCGCATCGCGCCGGGTTACAGGATCGAGAGTAACCATTCGAGTTCGGCTACTGCGGGTCGATCCCGGCTCATTAAAACCGATATGACCTGTTCGACCAATACCCAGTATCTGAATATCGATCCCCCCCACTTTTCGAATCGCTGTTTCGTACTGAAGGCAATAATCCTCAACAGAATCTTTAGGCAATGTTCCATCAGGAATATGAATATTATGAGGTTTTATATTCGTGTGTTGAAAAAATGTTTCATGCATCCAGCGATTGTAGCTGTGCACATCGTCTTTTTGGATGGGATAATATTCATCGAGATTAAAAGTTATCAGATTAGATAAATCTAATTTCTCTTCTTTATGTAATCGAATCAGCTCTCGATACAAGCCTACGGGTGTTGAACCAGTTGCCAAGCCTAGTACCGTTGGTCGACCTGCAGAATTATTTTCTCGTATCAGCCGTTCGACAATTATAGCTGCATGACGCGCAGCTTCGTTGTTTGTTTTGAACACAACAGTGGGAATTCGTGTGTTCGGGATGTAATGGGAGGACATTACTCACTTTTTCCTTTACCATAAGGTTAGTATTTCTTTGAAAATTTAATTTATAAATCTTTGCAATTATTGCCAACAGAATACCTCAATAAATCCTAAAAGATGTATTGGTTATTGGTCAATTTGAGCAGTTTTGAACAAATTAGATCATAATTCTGTCAAGGGATTGAAAATTGAGGGGAAAATAAATTTGAAAAGAAACAAACAATCAAACGAATACCCAAGCAATAAACTCATAAATTTCGACCCTATCGATTGATGAATCGCTATTGTCGAAAAAATAACTGAAATGAAAAGCATTTAGCACGGGAACACTCAGAATCATTCACTTTTTCAGGAAAAGGGAACAATGAAAGCAAAACAGTAAAGCCAAAAATGATCTCTGAGTATTCAATGAAAAACAGCAATAATTTGAATTATTAACATCAAACAGGTTAAATAAATTCTCACCCTGCCGCTTCAACAGTGGCTTCGCGTTTGTGAGTGGAAGCAATAGCTGCTCGAAGATATTCACGGTTGAGCTGGGAAATGAATTTAACGCCTATACCCTTGGGACAAGCTGCTTCGCATTCGTATTGATTTGAGCAATGGCCAAACCCTTCTTCATCATGTTTAGCAACCATTTTAAGAACACGTTCGTTTGCTTCGGCCTGTCCTTGAGGTAAATTACTTAAATGGCAAACTTTTGCTGAAACAAAAAGCATAGCCGAAGCATTTTTACAGGCGGCAACACAGGCACCACACCCGATACATTCTGCTGCATCCATGGCCGTATCCGATTTTTCTTTGGGAACAGGAATTGCATTTCCATCTGGTGCCCCACCAGTATTAATGGAAACAAATCCCCCTGCCTGGATGATACGGTCAAAAGCAGTTCGATCGACGATCAAATCTTTGAGTATCGGGAATGCTCTAGCTCGCCAGGGTTCAATATAGATCGATTCCCCATCGTTAAAAACCCGCATATGTAGTTGACAAGCAGTTGTCCGACGTTCAGGACCATGGGGCATGCCATTGATCATCATCGAACAGCTCCCACAGATCCCTTCACGACAGTCGTGATCGAAAGCAATCGGTTCCTCACCTTTAGCCATTAATGAATTGTTTAATTGATCTAACATTTCAAGAAAAGACATATCAGGACTTATATCATCCACAACATAGGAAACAATACCACCAAGTTGGGATGGCCCTTTTTGTCGCCAAACATTTAAAGTAAACTTCATGAATTCCTCGAATCAACTTTGTATTTTTATAACAAATTTTCTTAACTAATTTTTATGTTTGAGCCATTAGAATCCAACCAAGCATTCATACCCGCATCAAGATCGTTAATGATCACGAACCTTAATTTGCTATCAATATTTATCAACAACCAATTCCGAAGTAAGATTCAAAATTGCAAACCGTTTAATATTACTTATAAGAACGTTGAGTCGGATGAACTTCCTGCCAAACCAATTGCTCTTCGTTTCTTTTAGGTATGTGCCCGAAACCTTGATACTGCCAAACCGCGGCGTGAGTGTACCTCTCATCGTTGCGTTTTGCTTCCCCATTATCCTGATATTCTTCTCGGAAATGTCCTCCACATGATTCTTCTCTTTCCAAGGCATCACGAGCTAGCAATTCCCCAAATTCCATAAAATCGGCAACACGCCCCGCCCGCTCTAATGCCTGATTGAGGTCATCAGCGGTACCTGGAATACTGACATTTTGCCAAAATTCGGCTCGCAACGATTGAATCTTTGAGATGGCAGTTTCTAGAGAATGTCTTGTTCTTGCCATGCCACAATCTTCCCACATGATCTTGCCTAAATCTCGATGATAATCAATCGCCGATTTTTTCCCTTTGATTGATAATAACTGCTGAATATTTTCTTTAACTCGAGCTTCCGCCTCTTTGAAGCTATCGTGATCTGTAGAGATTTTTTCCTGAGATTTCGAAAGAGAAGCAAACCAGTTTCCTAAGGTATATGGTATAACAAAATACCCATCGGCAAGCCCCTGCATTAGAGCACTAGCTCCCAAGCGATTAGCACCATGGTCAGAGAAATTGGCTTCGCCAAGGACAAACAGCCCAGGGATATTCGACATCAAAGAATAATCAACCCATAAACCACCCATTGTATAATGCAAGGCGGGGTAGATACGCATCGGTTGATCATAGCCATTTTCACCCGTAATCCTTTCATACATTTCAAAAAGATTACCGTACTTTTCTTCAATTTTAGATCGACCATCCCGCTGAATTGCCGCAGAAAAATCGAGATAAACCCCACGGCCACCAGGACCAACACCGCGGCCCTCATCACAAACTTTCTTAGCTGCGCGAGAGGCAATGTCTCGCGGGGCCAAATTACCATAACTTGGATACATCGATTCCAAATAATAGTCTCTTTCTGATTCTGAGATCGAATTCGGGTGCCGTTTATCTCCGCCATTTTTTGGCACCCATACACGGCCATCGTTTCGCAAAGACTCGGACATCAACGTCAATTTCGACTGATGGTCTCCAGCAACTGGGATACAAGTAGGATGAATCTGAGTATAACAGGGATTGGCAAATCCCGCACCGCGTTTATAAGCTCGATAGGTTGCGGTTACGTTACAACCCACTGCATTTGTCGAAAGAAAATAGGCATTCGAATAACCACCAGTGCACAATAAAACGGCATCGGCGACATGCGACTCGATCTTCCCCGTCACTAGATCCCGTACCACAATTCCTCTAGCACGATCGTTGACAATCACCAGATCGAGCATTTCGGTGCGCGGGTGCATTTTGACTTTACCTAGACTTATTTGACGAGCAAGAGCTTGATAGGCTCCGAGTAAAAGCTGTTGCCCAGTTTGCCCTCGGCAATAGAACGTTCTCGAAACCTGTGCCCCACCAAAAGAACGATTCGCTAGCGACCCGCCATACTCTCGTGCAAAAGGCACCCCTTGCCCTACACACTGATCGATAATATTTCTACTGATCTCGGCTAACCGATGAACATTGGCTTCTCGCGCACGAAAATCACCACCCTTGATCGTATCATAGAATAACCGATAAACACTATCACCATCATTCTGATAATTCTTAGCAGCATTAATCCCCCCTTGTGCGGCGATACTATGTGCTCGTCTAGGGGAATCTTGAAAACAAAACGAATGCACCTGATACCCCAGCTCAGCTAATGTTGCTGCTGCCGATGAACCAGCCAACCCAGTGCCAACAACAATGACCGAAAATTTTCTTTTGTTCGCTGGGTTTACTAACATGCAAGTCGATTTGAAATTAGTCCATTTTTCTGCTAGCGGGCCTGAGGGCACCTTTGCATCTAAATTCATTTTTTTACCCTGATTGCTTTTAACCAACTAATTAATTTAAAGAGGAATAGACCTTTTTTTATCTCTTATTTTTCCATTTTTACCATGAATAACAAGTTCTGATTCTTGATTTTTTGCAATGGTTCGGCCTACTTCAATAGCTTCCTTTTGCGTTTCAGTTATTTTTGCAGCTTTACTGCATCC
>JAKBAI010000293.1 GCA_021809185.1 Planctomycetota bacterium | reverse complement strand
TCCTAAATTATTTCCTAGCGAGTTCTCAGGAAATATCCCTATGGAAGAAGCGGTCTCCTCTTGGCTTCAATCCTCGTTAGAATTTCGATTTCTGATCATAAAAATGTGGGAGATTCCTTGCAAAAATATACTGGAAAATGACATCGGCTTGATTCCCCTTGCTGTTTTGTGTGATTTTTCAGATATAATAACTAAAGAGGAAAACGAAGTCGAAAAATTGGTAGTGGTAACCAAAAGGATCGTTGAACGAATACAGAAAGAAGTACGATCGAGAATCGAGCAAAGGTCACTATTTACAAACATGACTATTTTGATGGGATTACGCTTTGAAGAGGAAGAAATCGAAGCGGCCTGGAAAAGGACAGAATCAATGTTGGAAACAGAAACACCCGATCATAAATTTTTCGTTAAAATGGGGCTGCAACATGCAGCCAAAAAGACCAGAGATGAACTTTATAAAACTCGCAAAGAACGCGATGAAGCAATTAAAGCTAAAGCTAAGGATTTAGAAACTCAATTAGAAAATCAGCGTCAACTCGTTTTGAAATTGGGGATAGCTAAATTTGGGAACCCTTCAGAATCCATTCGCGTAAAAATTGAGAAGATTCGGGATATTGCTACTCTAAATTCCTATTTGGAGAAGATTATAGAAGCCGATTCTTGGGAAAAAATGACTCGCAAAAAGTAGTGTTGACGACTCCATTAAAAGGGAAACGGTCATTCAAAACGTCGAGCTGCTGCGCAGCAATCTTCTGCTCATCAACGATTTGTCCTGGAAAGGAACCGTTGGCATCGGGCAATTTTGGGTTGATGGCGATATCGTAAGTGTTACGATGCAGGACGATACAACTCTCTTCACCTAGCAGCTTGTCTTTCACCGCTAGCGCTGTCGTACTATTCTGAAGTTCCTTAAGAATAATCACGAATGATTCCTTTTTGCTCATCTCAGATCTTCAGTGTCTTCTTTGACCGAACAGCCAGAATTCGACCAACTTTCTGACCCTCTATTTTGATCCCGGGAATCTTCATTCCTTGGTACCCAGTCATGAGTTAGAACCTTCAGGGGGCGTTGGATTTTCACGCCGAAAACACTGGTGTTAGAATTAGGGTTTGGTTGGTGGCATAGTTGAGCAACTCGATTACGATATCGGTCAATTCGGAGTTCTTCAGGTTTTGTTCTCCGCTAACGGATTCTAATTGAAGCTTGTTCGCAAAATGTTCGATCTCCTTTAGTAGCGTTTTGAGCTGTTCCAGCAGTGTGGAGGATGGTTCCCCCTTTGACGAGCTTACGTTGTCGATGGCTTCTTTGAGAGGCTCAGAAATTTTAGCAACGGCATCCTTATATACCCGAAGTGCCTCCTTGACGCATCCAATAATAGCATCCAACGATGCTTCCAATGATAGATTTTCCTGTTTCAGAAGATTGGAAGGCTGATTACAGAGTTCAAAAATCCTTTTACGGGCAGATTGCAATCGCATATCGGGAGGTAACTTTTCCTCGTTCAAGACCTTGAAGATTTCATCGATTCGCTGCTTATTTGGAATTAATAATTGGTGAAGGCCGCTATAGTGAGCCCGCGCGCGTGCGTCGAGAACGCCCGCCAAACACAATCGAAAGATGAGCCGTCCATAATACAAAAGCGTGCGATGTGAGCTGACTGGCTCTTCGTCTACCTCCTGATTCTTAGTATTGCTTTTATTGATTTTTTGCTTTTCTTTCTCTGAATCGCCGAAAGGGTTGAACATCGGGTTAGAAGTCTCTCCTTCATGAACAGCCTTCGATTTGGCTTTATAGAATTGATCGAGCCAGAAATTGAGATTTGGAACCTGGCCAAGAAGTGTCACAATGGCATCCTTGAACCGCTCGGTAACTCCCAAATCTGCACGGATGTGTAGTAAGCTTTCCAGAGCTGTTGCGAGATGGACGATTGCTTCATTATAGTAGAAGAGTGCTGAAGTCCGGCAGCTTTTTAGATACCATTCCATCGAAACAAACACTCTCTTTCGTAAATCTAGCAGGTAATCGTGTTGATGGTCGAATAGATCCCGCAGTGCCCATTGATCAGGAGACTTTAACTTCTGGTTGCGGTCATGGGATAGTGATTGAAAGTGATTGAGAGTTATGAGGGGAATCTCTGGAAAGATTCGGCTCCCTTCGGCAACGTGCAAACGGATCGATCTGTTCATAATTCCCGTATATCCTGGTATATATGGTTCCGAAGGAATTTTTCTGTCATCAACCCGTTTGACTCTTTGACCTATCTCCGGGTCCAGCCAGACGAGAAATCTCCAAACCATCTCTTGGTGGATCGTGCCTCCACGCCAAAAAATGAACAGAGTTGAGCATTCGTAGGGCAGACACACCTCACTGGGATCATGGTCTCTATAAGAGTACATATAGCCGATGAGTAGATGTGCTTCGTACAAGCGAAGTAGAGTATCATCTACCTTATCCTTGTCATCGCTTGGCAGTTCAAGGATAGCGCACGTCATCTGTTCAATGCGTAACCCGTCCTGGAGAAAAAACATTTGAGAGAGCGTTTTGAGATGATATTGTACATCGGGGGTCAGGCCATCAATATCTTGGTTGCTGCGAAACTCGATCCCACGGATATTGACCCGCTCTTCTTTTCCTTTTTTCATATACAGGTATGGAAAAAAAGCAAAGATTGTTCGTTCTAGATACATTTTTTCTCTCACTTAATTGCGGCTTAACCACTGTTCGATTTTTGGCCCGAATGCCTCGGCGACGGCCACGAATTCTGCACCATGCGCTAGTCCTAGCCGAACTCAGCCTTGAGCCAGGTTTCGGACTGACCGTCTCAACAGCGTTTTCAGGAGCCTACGTTAATCATTTCGACCATTTTGTCAGTGCCCTTTTACTGGGTCTATCGTTCTTCCCTTCCCTGGTACAGGTGAATAAGTTGCATCCCTTTTGGGTGGGTCGGCCAACCGCTCTCGGATAGCCTATTCCTGAAAGCAGTTTTTGCTTCAGCAAAAAGATCGTGAAAAGGAGTCAGAATCACTGATCGGCAACCCAAAGTGACTTCTTTTTTGTCTTCATGTCCCAATGAAACGGATACGTCCTTGTCTCAACGACTTTCTTCTTGAACTTCACTGAAACTGGGGAAATCAATCTCACCGCATTTTCTTTGAGCGACCCCAGGATCCCCGGATAGCTTCTTTTAGCCGTTTCAGGAAATGCTGGTTTTCGGAGTTGATGTGGCCTTCGAGACTCACCTTCACCCTTACTGCCATACCTTTTCGGAAATCGCCGCTAGCAACGGGTCGCAAATCTTCTAAATTGAGATCTTCCTTTACACAAAGGTTCACTCCGCAACGAGTTCAGTTGTAACTTTCGATAGCTTGAACCAAGCTCAAAAACTCGGAATCGAGGAACTCCCCTGATGAAGACAACGAAGTGAAGAAGAAACTGTAACCGTTACAGAGCTTTTCTGAGTTCTCGAACTACTTCTTCACTGTTACTGGAAAGCAATGTTTGAGCAGGGCAACCGAATTCTCGTTCGGATGCTTCGGGTCGTTTTGCTGTCTCCCTTTTTAGTACAGGTATAAGAATATCTTAATGAAATCCCCATTGTCAAGATCAAAAATTCCCATAAATTGGTCGATGATTTTATTGTAGTGCGCAAAGTAACAACGCTCCAGTCTATTCGTCAACTGAGGTAGCCTCGTGTAGCACTGAAAGTACATCTCCTCGTATTTGAGCAAACGCCACAAACATTCTACGAACTCGTTGTTCAGATACCAGTCCTTTGTTGCTATCGATGCGCCTGCTAAGCCAGCCCAAGCCGATGTTGTGAACTTGCATTCCCTTGGTCGGGGTTGAACACTTCGGCCAATTTTTGTGCCCAGTCCATTTCGCAGTGATCATGCTCTCCCGCAAAGCCCTCCATCCCGACTTGAATCGCAGAGTGTTTTATGGAGCCAATGACGAATTGCTGAAATTGGTATTCGGGAATTTGACGAATTTAGCTAAAATGAATCCTAAATTATTTCCTAGCGAGTTCTCAGGAAATATCCCTATGGAAGAAGCGGTCTCCTCTTGGCTTCAATCCTCGTTAGAATTTCGATTTCTGATCATAAAAATGTGGGAGATTCCTTGCAAAAACATACTGGAAAATGACATCGGTTTGATACCCCTTGCTGTTTTGTGCGATTTTTCAGATATAATAACTAAAGAGGAAAACGAAGTTGAAAAATTGGTAGTGGTAACCAAAAGGATCGTTGAACGAATACAGAAAGAAGTACGATCGAGAATCGAGCAAAGGTCACTATTTACAAACATGACCATTTTGATGGGATTACGCTTTGAAGAGGAAGAAATTGAAGCGGCCTGGAAAAGGACAGAATCAATGTTGGAAACAGAAACACCCGATCATAAATTTTTCGTTAAATGGGGGCTGGAACATGCAACCAAAAAGACGAGAGATGAATTTTATAAAACTCGCAAAGAACGCGATGAAGCAATTAAAGCTAAAGCTAAAGATTTAGAAACACACCGTCAGTTCGTTTTGAAATTGGGAATAGCTAAATTTGGGAACCCTTCAGAATCCATTCGCGTAAAAATTGAGAAGATTCGGGATATTAATACTCTAAATTCCTATTTAGAGAAGATTATAGAGGCCGATTCTTGGGGAAAAATTACTCGCAAAAAAAAATGTTTGAATAAGAAACAATAGTCATATTTTCTTGGGATTCATTTTTCCACGGGCCATAAAAACTGAAGTGATCCGGTTTTCCAATAATCAATCTTTGGATCTTATAATTTCGCTAAGTTAGCTTATCTTAAACTTAAGAGAAATCAGATTTAAATTCACATTAATTATTGTAGTTTGTGCGGCGTTTGATGAAAAATTTCTAATTATGAATATATTAAAGACATCCACGAATTGATGAAGGATTTGTAAATCCGAGATGAACAATCATAAGCTATGCCAAAACGAATGGAAGCGATAAAAGCTAGATGAAAGAAAAACTGTTCATGAAAGTAACTAGGTCTCCTTATGAGATAGTGCAATGATCCTATGAACAGATAGGTTACGTTCACGAGCTAAAACTCTCCAATTTTTAGAACCAAGATAGGGAAAACAACCTATGCAAAAGAAAAAAATGAAGAAGATGCGATCTGCCGGTGGTTGGGCCGCAATCAAATACAGTTTACGAATGGCTAGTAGGGTAGGGTGGTGGCGACTATGGAAAGCCATGATGACGAAAAATGCCTGTAAAACCTGTGCCTTGGGGATGGGGGGGCAGCTAGGCGGAATGAGAAATGAAATTGGACATTGGCCTGAGGTGTGTAAAAAGTCGTTCCAGGCCATGGTAGCCGATATGCAAAAAGGGATTCAACCCGAGTTTTTTGAGAAATACTCGATTGATCAACTGAAAACCTTGACACCGCGAGAGTTGGAATGGTGTGTCTGGTTAACATAACCGGTTTA
>JAKBAI010000049.1 GCA_021809185.1 Planctomycetota bacterium | reverse complement strand
ATCTAATATTGTTTATTAATGATTCGGCCATTCGAATGTTGGATCTAACTAATGTTCAGATAGTTGATCGATTTTTCTGGGAGGTATGCCGCCAATCCCAGTTTACTCAACTTGTTGATTCTATTTATAAAGAAAAAAAAACGCAGCGCGTGGAGATCGACTTTAAAGGGCCGCAGCCCAAATCGCTTGTTATCTATTCTGCCCCATTACCCACACTGGATAATCTCTATGGAACCATTCTGGTTGCCAGTGATACATCGGAACTAAAAAGATTAGAAAAAGTACGCCAAGAATTTGTTGCCAATGTATCCCACGAACTAAAAACTCCGCTCTCCGTAATCAAGGGAAGTACAGAGGCCCTGTTGGATGGAGCGATGGAGGAAGAATCGGCTCGACTACTTTTCTTGACGGAGATTCAGGACCAATCGGATCGTTTACATACCCTGATTTTAGATTTGTTGAGTTTAGCGAGAATCGAATCTGGAGAACAACATCTAGAATTTCAAGGAATTGATCTCGTGGAAGCAGTCGACTCTTGTTTGAAAAGTTATCGTTCCCTTGCGGAAGCAAAGGAGATTCATCTGCAAAATCAGATTCCCCGAAATGCGGGTTTACGAGTCTGGGCAGATGAAGAAGCTCTTGGTCAGATTCTAGACAATCTGGTGAATAATGCTCTAAAATATACTCAAAATCACGGGCAAGTGCAGATTCATGGGAAATTGGTAGGCCAACAAGTCGAATTTACGGTGGAAGATAATGGACCGGGTATCCCAGAACGGGATACGAACCGAATTTTTGAAAGGTTTTATCGGGTCGATAAAGCCCGTTCTCGAGAACTCGGTGGCACCGGATTAGGATTAGCGATTGTGAAACATTTAACGCAGGGGATGAATGGAACAGTAAGAGTTATGTCGCAATTAGGTTCAGGTTCTAAATTTATCGTAACTTTACCTCGCGATCTTCACTAAATCTTTACAATTTCTTCACGGTTAGATGCTAAAACATAATTAATATTAATTTTCGCCTATGGAGAGTTCATGTCCCGGATTTATTCGGAGATTATTCATTCTCGTTCATCCGATAATCGAACATCGATGAACGTGGGATCGATATCTCAAATACCGAAATTCAAGGTAGAATCGGTATCGTTTTGGTATCCAGGGAAACAAGCGTTGTTTGACATTAATCTGATTATTCCTGATCGATCGGTATTAGCATTGATCGGTCCATCGGGATGTGGAAAGTCGACTTTTCTTCGATTATTAAATCGGATGAACGATCTAATCGAAGGGGTGAAGTTCAAGGGTCAGATTGTCTTGGATGGCAAAGATATTTATAGTTCGAATATGAATTTAGTCGAATTGCGTCGCAGAGTAGGGATGGTCTTCCAAAAATCGAATCCATTCCCGAAATCGATCTATGAAAATGTAGTTTTTGGGCCTAGAATTGCTGGTTGGACCGATCGTGATCAGCTCGATGCGATTGCTGAAAAGTGCCTCCGCCAAGCTGCCCTATGGGAGGAAGTCAAAGATCGCTTACACGATTCCGCCCTAATGCTTTCTGGTGGTCAGCAGCAAAGACTCTGTATCGCTCGCTCCCTAGCAACAGAGCCAGAAGTTTTGCTGATGGATGAACCAGCTTCGGCCCTCGATCCTCAATCGACTCTTAAAATTGAAGATTTAATCTTTGAGTTGCGGAAAAATTACGCTATCGTTATTGTTACTCATAATATGCAGCAAGCCGCACGAGTTTCTGACCAAACTGCTTTCTTTTATGAGGGCCACGTGGTGGAAGCTGGTCCCACCGATGTGATTTTTACCCGTCCATCTCAAAAATCAACAGAGGATTATATTACAGGGAGATTTGGATAGTCGAACAAAGTGAATGGAAGGACTGTTACTAAATATCTCCAAGGAATAATAAGGACTAAGGAATAATAAGGACTAAGGAATAATAAGGACTAAGGAATAATAAGGACTAAGGAATATTTTTACGTTTTGAATCGGGATCGAGTTGATTTAGCATTACCAAGAAGATGGGATGGATGTAAGTAGAAGAATTTTTTAGGGGGGAATTGTGGCAAAACATCTGGTTCGAGATTTGGAAATTTTGCAAAAACAAATTTTGGCCATGGCAGGGTTTGTCGAAGATGCCATCTATCAATCGATGCAAGCGGTACTTGACCACAATCGGCACCTTGCCGAAGCGGTAATCGATGGAGACGATAAAGTCGATGAATACGATAATGGAGTAATAGATGAATGTCTTAAATTAATCGCCTTGCATCAGCCCGTTGCCGGAGATTTGCGGCGAATTGCAACCGTTTTTATGCTGACTACGGATCTAGAACGGATGGGAGACCTCGCTGTCGATATCGCTAAACGAGCGATTGTGCTTGCATCTCCGCCCATAATCCCTATCCCTGAAAAGTTGTCAAACATGACCGATCTGGTCACCTCACTGGTCCGACAAAGTTTGGATGCTTTTGTCAATTTAGATGCTCGATTGGCAAGAAAAGTAATTCGTTTGGATAATGAAGTTGATCATTATAACGACCAGATTATCGACAAGTTGTTACAAGACATGAAAAAATGCCCTGACCACATCGACCCTTGTTTATCCCTTTTTTCGATTGTTCGCCACTTAGAACGAATTGGGGATCATGCAACGAATATTGCAGAGGATGTCATTTATCTGGTTGATGGAGAGATGGTTCGCCATCGAACAGAACGTCCAATTGAAGATGAATAGTCACCAGGAAAAAACGATTTATATTAAATCGGATAAGTCACAAAAGACGGTTTTTTCAGGATAAAAGGTTTCTCTGTCCTGATACCGAGCAAATAAACAAAGAAATTATGCTGGAGCTTTTTTAATGTCTCAACCCCGAATATTGATAATTGAGGATGAACGAGGTTTGATTCAATCCTTGGAATGGTATTTCAAACGAGAAGGTTATGAAACGATTGTGGCTACTGATGGTCAAGAAGGGTTGACCAAGGCGCAAACGTTGCTGCCAGATTTGGTGCTGTTGGATTTGATGTTACCAACGATGAGTGGATTGGAAGTCTGTTCTCAACTGCGTTCCTTTGATAAAACAAAACTAATTCCGATCATTATGTTAACTGCTCGTGCGGAGGAAAGTGATGAAATCGAAGGGTTATCCGTTGGCGCGGACGATTATGTAACCAAACCGTTTAGTAATAAAATATTATTACAGCGCGTTCGCGCATTATTACGGCGCTCGGAAGTTCAACCAGAGAACGGCGATTCCATTCAGCATATCGGTATCTGTATCGATCGAGTTCGCCACCAAGTCACTATTCATGATGAATTGTTGGAACTTACTCCAACCGAATTTCGATTATTAGAATGTTTGTTGCGTCAACCGGGCCGCGCTTTCACCCGGCATCAGCTAATGCAAGCATCTATAGGCGAAGGCTCGATTGTTCTAGAAAGAACTATTGATGTGCATATCAAAACGTTGCGAAAAAAAATCGCTGTATATCTGGGGGAAAAAGAATATATCGAAACCGTTCGTGGTGTCGGTTATCGCTTCAGAGAATCGTCGGAAGACTAAGCCAAGTTTATTATTGAACCTAGAGTGCGCGAGCTTGAAGACTAGAGAACCAAACCACGATTTGACACGTCTAGTAAATATTTGATCTAAAAATTATACGAAGCTTGAGCCATTCATTGACTATTACTTGTTATTGCTTAATTCTTTCCATGTTTTGCAGATATGCGGAGCTGCATCTGGGCCGATGCTATTTATCTCCCCATACTGAGAGCTTTTCCGCCCGTAGCAGTAGGGGGGATTTTCGTCCCATTGCCGTTTGGGGATGATATAGCCAATCTCATCGTTGCCAAGCCCAATCAGCATACGATGTTTGCTCTTTAATTGCTTATATATTGCAGGTTC
Organism: Planctomycetota bacterium; assembly: GCA_021809185.1. GTDB lineage: Bacteria > Planctomycetota > Planctomycetia > Gemmatales > Gemmataceae > JAKBAI01. The sequence goes on along the minus strand of JAKBAI010000049.1, from coordinate 20,842 downwards.
AATCGGGGCATCGGGATAATCGGCCCCTGGTATAGTTGGGTTTTCTACTTTATCCAGAACCAATTCGGGGTATATTTCTCCAGGGATAATCGCTATTTCTAGTTCGCCCAGACTTAAAAACCCTACTTCGGTTTCGATGGCAATCGGTTTGTCTAAGTTTTTAGCTAATTCGCGTTTACCATTTTTATCGTTGTTCCATAGATAGGCTTTTCGATTCAAGACTCCTAATTTCCAGCCGAGTTGATATAGCTTGTTTTGCATCGGGATTAGAATTTTGTCGCTCTTGATTTTAATTGGGTTCAACTCGATTGGTTCACTATTTTTAAGCGACTCAATTGCTTTTTGGGCAATCTTTTTACCATACAACTCTGTTTTTTCTTCGGGACCACCTTTTAATAAATTTCCGTTTTCATCTTTTATTTCTACTTGAAGGGAACTCATTAATCCCCCCACGGTGCCTGTGAAATAAATGGTGGGGCACTTCAATTGGCGTGTCGCTTCGCGGACCGTAGCACCCACAAAGTCAGAACTGATTTTTGTGTTTTTAGAGCCGAGGGTTTCTGGGTGGCAATTCCATTGAATTAATAAAGCAATCGGATGGCCGGAACTGCGCTCCTTAAAAAATAGAGTTATCAATTCGTCATGTTTAACAATAGGTAATCTACTATCATGGACTAATTCCGGAATTCTAAGTTTGCCGATTTGGACATCGGCAGAGGTTGTTTTTTTTTCGGCAGTTTGAATCGTTTGAATGATACGGCGATTTACCTTTTCTAGGTAACTCGTGTCGACCCCACTCGAAAATGGGGTTTTCCCCCAGAGTCCGAGGGTGTCCGGCCCTTCATGGTTATGTGTAGAAGAGACTAGAATATAATCGAATTTTGGTAATTGAGAGCGAATCTTTTGTACTTCAGTATAAAAATAACCAATGACATCTAAAGAAACCAATGCGACTTTTTTTTCTCCATCATCCAAGACTAAAGTTCGAACAAATAACGGATCTAAAATCCCTGTAGCCGTGCGATTATGTCCGAATCCGGCCATATACACGGGTCGATCTTTTTTAGGTTCTGGAGTAATTTCCATTTCCGCGATCCCGATTTTTATGCTTTTCTCGGCAGCTCGTAACCTTAGAGTGGTCAAGGGATCGGTAACAATCAGAGAAAATAACAATACAAAGAGATGATAAGAAAATGGATTTGTTAGACACTTATTCATATTTGCTTCTTCGACAAGATGGGAATGTTGATAAATAATAGACTCGATCTTATTCTGGTCGACTCGCAACGGCAAGGATACAATCGGATTGGTTTGCCATATAGCTGCACCAAGAAACCAAGCGAGCGATATATTTGAATGAAAGGAAATAACTCAATAAAGTCGTTTCCTGGCGACGATTAGCTAATTTTGCAGAAGATCGCAACCAATCGCTATGGCGAATATATCGTATTGACTCGACTCGAAAACCGCTAGACTCCAGTGAGGCTCGTAATGTTTTGGGGCAGAAATGGATTAAATGTCTTGGCAGATCTAGAGCAAACCACGATTTCTTAAACCAGTGAAAGGCCCAACTATCGATATTAGGTACAGCAATCAGAATTTTTCCCTTAGGAACAAGCAAGCGAAATGCCTCTTGCAAGATCTCTACCGGTTGATGTACATGTTCCAAAGAGTGCCACATCGTGATAACATCAAACGAACAAGGTTTAAGCTCTGCATGAGGGAGAGATCCGACGAAGGCAGTCAGTCCCAGTTTTTCCCGAATGTTTTTGACGACAGTCTCGGAGACATCCAAGCCAATTACTTTCCAACCTTGATCAGACATTCGTACAAGAAAACTGCCCCCGCCACAGCCGAAATCGAGTAAGCGACCTTGGCCATGCCAGGGCAGGGATCGTCTTTCTCCAGCTCTCCCTCTTAAAATTCCAAACGGGGAGCGGGAACGAACTAATTTTCTTAGAGCTTTTGGTTTTCGATGGGGAAGATAGTTATTTGCATAAAAACGGTGGATCGTCTCCGGCGTTGGTCTAGGTTGTGTATATTTTAGTTTACAGTTATTACACTGCATCACGGCAAACCAATATTCCTCATTCCCAAATTGGGATGGATTGGGATCCGGGGCCTCTATGTAACAAGTTGCTTCGTCATGATGGCATAACGGACAGGAACAATAATCCCAATGAAATGGTAACGGGCCTTGAAGACTATTTTTTAGGCTACTTTCAGAAGAGAAATCATGAACGGATCGATTTTTATTCTCGATATCTCCTTCTCGCAACCTGGATTCTGTTCCTGTTTCTGAACCCTTCTCTGTTGTTCGAGCAACCATATTGTTTCTTCCAAACTGCGCTTGGAATTCTTTCTTTTCATTAATAGTTATCTTTACAAGAGATTTTAATTTACTCAGAAATTGCTCCGCTTGTCAATTGCATTTCCTGATCTTTGTAACCAAAGCTTCTTCGCTATCTAAAAATTCTTTTCGATTGTATTCATGGCAAAGATTTCGAAGAGATTTATTTCTAAAATAAATTGAATTAAGTAAAAAATTCTTATTTGAAATGATTTTGGAATTTGAAATTGTATATAATGGAACGAACTCCAATATATTCGTTGAGATTTAAAATGAGGAATTAAGAATGATATTTTGAATCTATCTAACAAATCCGTTCAAATAAAAACTAAAAAAAATCAACCCTGGAATACCTAAAATAACAAAAAGCCAGAGTAAACCGATCTGAAAGTTAGATTGCAAAATCGATTTTGATTCCAAAGACTCATTCATCGTCGTACCTTCAATTCAAGAAGAAAATCAGATTTATATTCAAATTTGAGCTAAAGTACAATGATATTATTTTCTTGGTGAGTATTCATAACGTAAATTAAGATAAATAAAAACATTAGCAACCGACATAAATGCAATTAATGGCCCAAGGGCAATTCCAATAAATCCCCCCTGAATGCCGAGCTGAAGCATATGCCAACGCACCGGAATTACATTTTGCAGTTGAACAGATTCTTGTAACAGATAAGTAGCTAAAATAGGAATAGCGAACGGGAGACAGGCAATAATTCCTAGGCCTACGGCAAGGCTTTCATAGAGAACAACTCTAATTCGATGTTCTCGTAAAAGCGCTCGCCATTCGCGGAAATTATCCATCAACGACCCTTCTTCAATCGCAATGATCGGTGGTAATAGAATCCCCAATATCGTGATGAAGAAAAGGATGAATCCTATTGGAAAAGCTGATATTGCCAATAGTAAAATCACTCCATTGTTATTCAATAAATCGCAGAGTAATACAAATCCATATTGCAATCCTAAACCTAAAGAAATTAAGATAAGAAGAGCAGTAAGGCAACGGAAATAGAGCGGTAGTATCCCATGACAAACTTTTTTGAAGGAAACCATCTCCATTTGCGATAATTCCAAATGAGTCTGATGGGTGATTAACACATTGCCCAAGGTAAAAATAACCACGAAGCTCAAAATAAAGCCGATGTCAAAAAAAAGTGGTGGTACCTCTGGAAATTGGTTCCCCCAATAACCGGTCAAAAAATATAAAATAGCAATGGCGAAACCGGTTAACGAAGCGACCCAAAGTTTGGCTTGTACTAGCGTGCTGTCAAAGGCAGCATAGAGTTCATCCACATAGCCCCGGACTCCCACAACTTGTAATTTTAACGGATCTAACCGAGCAGAAACACCGGCTCCTAAGTGAATATCCGGGCTACTTCCAGAATTGTTTGAGTGATTGAATTCTGCCATGGAAGCAGCTGATCGCGAGCTGCCCACAACCGTTTGAGAGGAGAATTCAGGTACCTGAGCGAGAGATAACCATTCTTCTCCAGATTTTCGGCGAACTCTACTATTTAATGGAATATTTCCCGCTTCAATATGGTGTAATACCGCGGGGGTACTTTTGGCTTTAAACGTTCGTCCATCAGGAAGCCTAACATACCACGGATCTTTTTGTTCTTTCATACCTGTTTTATCCGATCGACTATTGGTCACTTCCTGATTATTTCTCGATGGAAATTCCTTTCGTTTCATCTCTTTATCTCTATTATAATGATATTCAATTAAGTGCAAGAAAAGAGAGAATTTGAGACGAAATCACCTATTTCATAAAGTATACGCTAATTTTTTCAGGAAAATCCCCTTTTTTCCCACGATTTTCTTATCGAGAGTGGACTTGGAACATAACGAATGATCTGTTACAATTTTGCTTTGATCATCGGGATAGTGATCATCATCTATCTGAATGAAGATAAAGATTTTCATTCAGATGGATCGTATAAAAGTCGCTCTTGCCTCATTTTGAATCGAAACGGGTTAGAGATGGAACGGTAAGGTATTTCGCTCTCGAAATCTATTCGATCATAAAAATGAATTGAAAATGGGAAGATTGCTCAAGGATGAAGGAAAGAATGATAACTAGTGTTCCAAGAAAAAAGAATTCTTTGTGGAGTTCAGAACGGATATTTACATTAGGACTTTGTATACTCTTTCTAGGAATCAGCATTCAATATTTGTTAAAAATAATGAAACCGCGATCGGATGGGATGACCGCTTCTGCTGTTCTCCGTTGGTCGAGTCAGATAACCATGATGGAAAGTGGGGAAGATGTTCACCAATCCCATCAATATCCAAACGCTCCCATCATGGCCATGATTCTTTCTCCATTTGCAGCGATTGCAAAATCGTCTCCCATCTCTGCTGCGCTACTTTGGTATTATCTCAAAGTATTGATGGCTTTTCTCTGCTTTCGCTGGACTTTCCAGATGGTGGAAGAGCCTGCTAAACCGATTTCTCTTAAATGGAAGATTATAATCTGTATTTTAAGTTTACGACCGATTTTAGGTGATTTGAGTCATGGGAATGTCAATATTTTTATCCTGTTTTTGATCACATTATCGTTGTTTAGTTTTGTTCGGGGCTTCGATTATCTTTCAGGAGTTGTTCTAGGGCTTGCGATTGCTTGCAAAGTGACACCCCTATTGCTTTTCTTTTACTTTATTTGGAAAGGGGCCGGAAAAGTAATTTTGGGTGGTATCGCTGGCTTAGTCCTATCATTTATTCTATTGCCTTCGTTATGGTTAGGATGGGATACGAATCTCCATGATTTAATAAGCTGGTTCAAAGTAATGATCCTTCCCTATTTAGGCGGGAGTATCGTAACTCCAGAACACAACAATCAATCAATTCCAGGGTTGCTTAGTAGAATGTTCAGTTCAGCTCCTTCGTTTTCGAGTTTCATAGGGGATAGATATGTTCCTTTGCGGTTCCAAAACTTAGTAGATATCGGAAGCATTGGGGTGCAATGGCTTAATCGTTGTGCGATGGTGATCTTTGCCCTAGTGATATTCTTTCGATGTCGTCAACCAATAAGCGTCGGAAATCAAACCCAAACCAAAAGTTCTATTCGACAAAGTTGGCAACTCCAGACTGAATTTGCTCTAATTCTAATCGGGATGTTAATGTTCAGTGAGCGCACTTGGAAACATCATTGTGTAACATTGCTTTTGCCATTTGCTGTGCTCGGTTATGCTTGCCAGTCTGGGGAGTTATCGCAATGGCCGAGAAGATGCTTGACATTTGCGTTAGGAAGTATAACTTTATTAATTATGTCGACGAGCACAGGTATAACCAATGATTCTACCTCTCGTGTGCATGCCTTAGTGGAAAAATCGGTTGTTCTAGGAGGCCCCGCAACGATTTTTGGATCTTTCCAGGCAGGATTATTGACCGATTCTATTGGAAAACAGATGCAGGTATATGGTGCTTATGTATGGGCCTTTATAATATTTTCTGTCTCTTTAAGTTGGTTATTGGGCATTGAAAGAAGAGCAAATACAAGTTTCGTTTTAACACCTGAATCATCTAGTGGAAAAGAAATGATTTCTGATCAATCGGCTGAATTAACTCAGATTGAGTTAAAGAAAACAGAAGAAATCCCAGTAGACCGAACCCATGCAGCTTAAATGTGATACCTTAAGATTGGATTATTTGACGTGATTGCCTTAAGAACGATAACTTGTAAATTGACTTGATAGAGGAGATTCTTTCTGAAGCCTGCTTTTCGAATAATTACACCGGTTTTTCATCAAAACCTCAAACAATCCCGATTCTGGAATTCAAAATCTTTATTAGGGCTCCTCGTCTTTGTAATGATTTTTTGGATGCCAACTCCTTGCTGGTGCGCGGATTCCGAGACATTGGTGAAATATCCCGTATGGATCTCGATTCCATTTTTATGTATGCTTGGCAGCATCGCCATTTTTCCGATCTTCTTTTCAGATTGGTGGCATCATCAGCGTAACCAGATGTTGGTCTCTTTTTCTTTAGCGGCCTTAGTCATTGCTTTTTTATTGACGATTTCTCCTGATAGTAATGGTGGCAGTTTTCGCGATCTTTGGCACGAGATTCAGCAGTATATCTCTTTTGTTGTTTTATTGCTTGCTCTTTATACGATTTCGGGAGGGATTTGTATTCATGGCGATATCCGAGCATCTTCAAGAACAAATACACTTTTTCTGGCTCTTGGTATCATCTTAGCAAATTTCATAGGTACTACCGGTGCCAGCATGATATTGATCCGACCGTTGTTACGCATCAATCAGGCCCGGCAATCTCGCCAGCATATCCCTATATTTTTTATATTTATTGTCGGCAATACAGGGGGATTGTTGACCCCATTGGGGGATCCTCCACTCTATTTGGGGTTTTTGCAAGGAGTGGATTTCTTTTGGACATTACAGCTCTGGTTACCTTGGTTGATTGTCAATGGTCTATTGCTTTTTATATTTTATTTTTGGGATCGACGCGCTTGGCGACGAGAGGTTTCCACTCAAGAGGTTTCCGCTACTTCTTCGAATAAGCTTCGAATATTGGGCTGGCGCTGGAACGGGTTTTGTTTACTTGTAGTCGTTCTATTGATCCTATTACATTCTGATCAGGTGGCTAATCAGCTTGGGTTAAGGAAATTGGTTTTCCCCTTTGGCGAACTTATTTTGTTAGCTCTTGTATATTCCTCACTTCGATTTGGCAATAAAGAGGCACGAATTGAAAATCAATTCGATTGGGGTGCGATGAAAGAAGTTGCCATTCTTTTCTTTGGTATTTTTGTGACGATGGTACCTGCTCTTGGTTGCTTGAAATTATATAGTTATAAATTCAATTTAGATTATCTGTTCCAATATTATTGGGGGTGTGGAATTTTATCAGGATTTTTGGACAATGCCCCGACCTATTTGACTTTCGCTCAATTTGCAGCACAACGTCATGACCTGGGTTGGTTATCGATCAATGGTCCAAACATTCTTTCGGCGATTAGTTGTGGTGCTGTTTTCATGGGTGCTCTCTCTTATATAGGCAATGGCCCAAATTTTATGGTGAAGACGATCGCCCATTATTACAATTATCCAATGCCATCTTTTTTTGGCTATTTCAAGTATTCGATCCCTATTTTAATCCCCATTTTTTTTCTAATTCAGTTGTTGTTTTTTTAATGTCTGATATTGCTAAAAAACTCGATTTAAAGCTTTATAGAGGTTCCCTTTGCTTTCTAACAACACCGAAAAAAACGAAATCGCACCAGTTTCAATTCCGATCAATCTGAACGATTACCAGAAATTGGCCCGTGCGAAATTGCCGAAAATGGTTTATGATTATTTTGCAGGGGCTGCTGAAGATGAGTTTACGCATCAACGGAATCAAAGCGAATACCAAGATTGGCTTCTAAATTACCGTGTATTAACCGGAGTCGCGCAACGAAATCCTGGTGTGAACCTTCTGGGTAAACACTATTCTTATCCTTTTGCAGTGGCACCAATGGCATTTCATCAGCTCGCACATCCAGCAGGGGAATGTGGTGTAGCACAAGCCGCAGCAAAGATGCGAATCCCTTTTACTGTCAGTACGATGTCGAATGCGTCTCTCGAAGAAATCGCTATGTCATCAACAGGGGATAAATGGTTTCAACTCTATGTTTTTAAGGATCGGGGTCTAACAAAAAGTATTGTGCAACGGGCAGAAGCCGCTGGGTATCAGATGTTTCAAGTAACTGTCGATGTGCCTGTGCTTGGAAGACGTGAGCGGGATATGAGAAATGCCTTCACTCTTCCGGAAGGCTTGACGATCAAAAATTTTGAAGATAATTCAACAGCATCCCATTTTGTTGGCGAACACGGAAAAGTGGGTCAAGCCGTTTATACCCTTTGTCATTTTGATGCCGGGTTGAATTGGAAAGATATCGAGTGGTTGTGTCAGCTCACATCGCTTCCTGTCCTGGTAAAAGGGATTATAAACGCTGAGGATGCCTTCCTTGCTCTGAATCATGGTGCTGCCGGAGTTGTGGTTTCGAATCATGGAGGAAGACAGCTCGATTCCGTCCCTTCAACGATTGAAGTTTTACCTGAAATATGTGACCGTCTTGCGGGCCAAGGGGCCGTATTGATTGATGGGGGAATTCGCCGGGGAACGGATATAATCAAAGCCTTAGCTCTAGGTGCAGATTTTGTTCAGATTGGTCGGCCAATGCTATGGGGGTTAGCCTTAGAAGGGAAAAGCGGTGTTGAAAAAGTAATGCAGATATTAATTGATGAACTCGATACCGCCATGGCACTTATGGGTATCGAAAGAATCGATCAGCTCAATCGATCCATGATCGTTTCGAGGAGAGGCAGGGGAAAGTAGGCAGTAGGCAGGGGAAAGTAGGCAGATGGCAGTAGGCAGAGAAAAGATAGTAAGCAGATGGGATGAGTAAGTAAGAATCTGAATTGGAGTTTACATTCTATACCTCGATCGTTTTTTTAGTTTTTTTTGAGTTTGGCTTGGAAGAGGTTAGGGCAGATAGATAGATGAACTGTTTAGCGGGAAGGGTTATAAATTAGAAGCTGAGGGTGGGTAAGCTGTATTAAGGTTTAGTAAGATTTAGAGGAGAGGATTACAACCCACGTTCGTTGATCAGTTATAGTTAGAGAGGGCTTCCATTCCCTTGTGTTTTTTGACGGAATCGTGTTCGAGCCAAAACAACTATTTTTTCGGGAATGGCGGAGGAGTCGGAAGCTTTTTCTCTTTCGATTTGAGCTGCTCCAAAAGAATTTCAACCCCGCGATTGAGCTGTTGGTCTTTCCCAGCGAATTCCAGTGCGGGGTCGTTATCTACGACAATATCAGGATCGACTCCGTGCCCCTCGATGATCCACTCTTTCCCTGCAAGATCAAAACGGGAAAACTCTGGTTTATTTAGACTACCTCCATCCAGAAGTGGTAAACTGCCGCGAATCCCGACAACACCACCCCACGTTCGTTTACCAACTAATGGTCCCAATTTATATTGCTTGAATCGATAAGGGAATAAATCACCATCCGAAGCCGAAAATTCGTTAACTAAACAGAGCATGGGTCCGACAAATGTTCCAGAGGGATCCACCGTTGGGGGACCGTTTCGAGCTATATCGACCATGATAATTTCTCGGCGGAGTCTTTCGATTAGCATTGGTGAAACATTGCCACCCCCATTGCCTCGAACATCGATAATCAAAGCCTTTTTACCTAGCTGAGGATAGTAATGCTTGACGAATTCATTCAAGCCCACTGCGGACATATCAGGAACATGAATATACCCGATTTTACCTTTGCTTGCTTCCGTTACTTTCTTAATATTATTTTGTACCCAATCGTAGTAGTATAATGGGCCTTCATCTCCGATAGGTTGGATGATTTCAGTCCGAGCGCCTTTACTAGAAGGGGTCGAGTTGACTTTGATGGAAACTGGTTTGTTTACTTGATTCACTAGAAGTTCAAAAGGATTTGTTACTTCGTTTACCGGTTTATCATTGATACTTATTAGATAATCGCCTTCGTGAACATTTACACCAATTTCGCTCAGCGGGGAACGGTGGCCAGAATTCCAGTTTTCACCGTGGAGAATCCGGATTATTTTATAGTACCCCGATTTGGGATCACGTTTTAAGGTGGCTCCAAGTAATCCGAGGGGAATCTTGTCGATCTTAGGACTTTCGCCACCGCCAACATAGGTATGTCCACAATTCAATTCCCCGATCATTTCACCGATAATATAAGTTAAATCGGCACGATGTTGAACATACGGTAATAATACCTCATATTTCTTTTTAACGGCCAACCAATCAACTCCATGCATATTAGGAGCATAGAAGAAATCCCGCATTTGCCGCCAACATTCATTATAAATCTGCTTCCATTCAGCCTGTTTGTTGAGATTGATTTCTAAGCCTGAGAGATTCAATCCGCGCAAGTCGAAAACACCTTTAGGTAAATCGATTATTGCATAAATTCCATTTCGAGAGACCAGCATTTTTTTCTGATCATGAGAAATTACATAATTGTTAATGGTTCCTAAACTCATCTCTTTTTTGGCTTTGACATCAAATGCAAAAAAGAGGGTTTCACGATCTCTACTATTCCGCCGGAAATAATAGAGCAATCCTGCTCCTGTTTGAAGGTTGCGATAGTTCGCTGGTATAACGGGTAATTGCACCACTCGCTGTTGAATCCCTTCTAGATCGATCACTGTCTTATTAGAATCTTTGTTATTAGCTGAATGGTCGCTAGCGGTTCCCATATCCTTTAAATCTTCGAATTTCGGTTTCAGGGGATTGGCAGTCCCTTTGGCAAGCGTGATCAAATAAATTCTGGCCATATCTTGATAAGCATGATTCCATTCTGTTTGGCTATAAATGGGGTTGAAATCTCGACTTGAAACAAAAAACAGATATTTACCATCTGAACTGAAGCTCGGTTGAGAAGATCCATACCAACCATCGGTCAAAAGAGATGTTTTTTTGTTTTGCAATGAGTAAAGGGCGATTTTAGACATAGTGCCGCTCTCAGGTTGCGTATAGGCAATCCATTGGCTGTCGGGGGACCAGGAATAGTCCCGTATTTCCCAAACTTTACTTTGTTCAACCAGAGTAACCTTCTTGCTGTCGACCTCGATGTATTGAAGTCGAAGTTTCTTATCTGCCCAAAGGATCTTTTTCCCATCAGGAGACCAGACAATATCGTATTTATAGGTATCGCCCCCGGTTGTGATCGGTTTAGCAACCTCGTGACCATCCGCAGGAATTAATACGATCTCTTCTTCTCCACTCTGATCGGAAATTGCTGCAATCCATTTGCCATCTGGGGACCAACTGGGCGAACGTTCGTGGACTCCAGAAGAGTTCGTTAAATTTTTGGTGAATCCGCTAGAAGCTGATACAGTGAATAATTCTCCTCGAGCGTTCAGAACAGCTTGTTTTCCATCGGGGGAGAGATCGAATTCTCGAATTTGATTGGCCAATGCAATTCGCTTTTCTCGACTGCCGAGCTGATCTTCATGAATCTCGATTTTTAATTTGCTAATTTTTTCACTTGTTAAATCAAAAGTGTATAAAAACCCACCGTTTTCAAAAATAATGGCACGATTTCCCAAGGATGGAAATTTGCAATCAAAATCTTTGAATTTCGTTTTTTGAACGAGTTGCTTGGTATTTAGATCGTAAGCATAAAGATTAAAGCGTTTGTTTTCATCGCGATCCGAAAGAAAATAGATTTTGTTACCACTCCACATCGGAATTATATCTTGAGCATCGTTGGGGGCGATCGTTTCAGTTTTTTTGGTTTGGAAGTCATAAATGGAAATGTCATCGCACATTCCGCCGCGATAACGCTTCCAAGTGCGGAATTCCCGAAAGATGCGATTGTATGCAATTTTTTTATCATCAGGAGAATAAGAGGCGAAACCGCCACGAGGAAGGGGTAACTCCTCAGGTATGCCCCCCTCAATCGAGATGGTATAAAGTTGACCTAAAAAATCGTTAAAGCTCGTCATCCGCGATCGAAAAATAATCTCTTTACTGTTGTGTTTCCAACCAATAACGATATTATTTGGCCCCATTCGATCGGAAACATCGTCACGTCCTAGGGTTGCTGTATAAGTCAGTCTTTTAGGTGATCCACCCTGAGAAGGAATAAGATAAACTTCTGTATTCCCATCATACTGGCCGGTAAATGCTATCCATTTTCCATCAGGAGAATATCGTGGAAACATCTCGTAGCCTTCATGGCTAGTTAATCTTCTTGAAATACCATTTGCAATATCTGCGGAGTAGAGATTCCCTGCATAGCAAAATACAACATTGTTTTGATGAATCGTGGGGAAACGCAATAATCGAGCTTCTTGTGCACCGATCGGATTAGGGTAACTCAAAAGCTCAAAATATATAACTAAAATGAAACTAAAGTTGTGAAGGATAGTTTTTGTTCTAAAAATATTTTTCATCGAATATTCTCGTTCTAATTGTTTTAGAATAATTTGAAAATAGTCACACGGAGAATTTTGTTCTTTATTTAGGGAGATAATTCCCTAAATATTAGAGAAATTACTTATAATTTACCTATTTTACCAATTCATATAAGTATGATGCAAAAATGAACCCTAAAGACAATGGTTTTAGGAAAATATTTTCTATTTTACCTATACTATCTAAACTTAATAATTTGAATAATCGGAACAGATAGACGATTACGACCTGAATACAATACCAAGTTTTGCATCCATCAGGAAACAATCAAGGTCAATTCATGACTTTGAACCTGATCAGCTTGGGGAATCTCTTATAAAATAATAATAACCTGATGTGCAAATGTGATCGCGTTCCAGGCAGAGAGATGAAATTAATATGAAATTAATTATTTGTAATTTGAAAATATGAGTTGATTGTTTAATTATTAGAATGTTTTGAACTATGTTCCTGTATTTTTGTGATGATTATTTCAAATAGTGGTAAGAGTGAATATTAAACTTAAATATAAGAAAATGAGATCGTAATGCCAGAAAAGTCTAGTTATTTTTTAACAACAGCAATCGATTATCCCAATAGTCGACCACATATCGGCACGGCCTTTGAGAAACTTGGGGCGGATGTCCAAGTGCGGTTTCAAAGAATGGAAGGGAAAAAAGTAACGTTCTTAATGGGGAATGATGAAAATACGATCAAAGTTGCTCGACGAGCTAGTGAATTAGGTTCGGATACGCAGGAGTATTGCGACCGAATGGCGAAAGAGTTTCGGGATGTATGGGATCGGTTAGATATATCTTACGATGATTTTATTCAAACGAGCGAAGAACGCCACCACATTGGCTGTCGAAAATTTATTCAAAAAGTATACGATAACGGCTACATTTACAAAGGGAGTTATGAGGGGTTATATTGCGAAGGTTGCGAGGAATTCAAAACAGAAACCGCCATTAAAGATGCGGGAGGGGTTTGCCCTAATCATAAGACGCCGCCTATCAAACGTAGCGAACCGTGTTACTTCTTTGCTTTATCCAAATTTCGAGATCGATTATTGAATTTTTATCGAGATCATCCAGATTTTATTCAACCGGAATCAAGAAGAAATGAGATCATCGCTTTTGTTGAGCAGGAATTGTTGGATGTTAATATTTCTCGGACGGGACAAAAATGGGGAATTCGCATCCCTTTCGATGAAGAATTTACGATTTATGTTTGGTTTGATGCGTTGATCAACTATATCTCGGCTATTGGTTATGGAACAGATGAGACTAAATTTCGAGAGTGGTGGCCAGCAGATGTTCATGTGATCGGCAAGGATATAACCCGATTTCATTGTGCCCTATGGCCGGCAATGTTAATGGCAGCAGAATTGCCTTTACCAAAACAAGTGTTTGGTCATGGCTTTGTTTACATCAAAGGGGAAAAAATAAGCAAAAGTATGGGGAATGTTGTTGAACCGATGGATCTAATCACTCAGTTCAATAGTGAAGCTTTTCGTTATTATTTTTTAAGGGAATGCGCGTTTCCAGGGGATGGGGATTTTAGTTGGGACCGCTTTACCACGGTTTATAATAGTGAATTGGTCAATACCTTAGGAAATATTAATAGTCGTGTGGTTACTCTGATTCTTAAAAATTTTGCTGGAGAATTACCAGAAACGGCATCGGCGGTTCCTGTTCCCGTCATAGCAGATTTTCAAGTGCAGGAGTTTGTTAGTGAATTCAGAAAACATGTCGAAAAATTCCAGTATAATCAAGCATTGCAAAAACTCTATGAAAAGTTGCTATTGCCTATTAATAAGGTAATTGAAGATAAAGCGCCTTGGAAATTAGTAAAAACAGATCGTGAAGCGACGCGCGTGTTGCTGTTTAATATTATCGACTATTTACGCATTGCCAGTATTTTACTTAAACCGTTTATTCCTCGGTCCGCAGAAAAATTGTATGGAGGATTTAATTTTGCAAAACCGTGGTCCCAGCTCTCCTTTGCCGATGCAGTGCAGCCCGGGAAAACTGATGGGAATTTAAAGATTCTTGCCGAACATACCGATGGCAAAATTAAGCCGATGTTCCCCAGAATTGAAGAAAAAAAGTAGGAGAAGTGACTCTTCGATCGAGCTTATCCTAAGTTTATACTAACTCAATAGTTATCCTAGAAGAGGCCAATGCTCAGGAGGATTGATGCATAGCCTCTTTCATTTCTCGAACAGCTGTTGCCAGTCCTACAAGTACAGCCCGAGAGATAATACTATGACCGATATTGAGTTCTTCTACTCCAGCAATCGCTGTAATGGCTTGAACATTATGATAGTTGAGACCATGCCCCATATGAACATGCAGACCTCGACTTATGGCATACTCCGTTGCTGCTCGAAGTTTTTCTAGAGATTTTTCCTTTTCAGAAAATGTTTTTGCTTCAGAATAAGTAGCAGTTTGTAATTCGACTGCATCCGCGCCCAATCGTTTAGAAATATCGACTTGATCCAAGTCGGGATCAATAAAAAGGGATAGATGAATATCTTTTGCTTTTAGTCTTTCTATAGCGTTGGCAATCACATCATGGTAAGCGATGATATTCAATCCACCTTCGGTAGTAAGTTCTTCCCGGCGTTCGGGGACTAGAGTCGCTTGATCGGGTTTGACAGAGCAAGCGATTTCCAGCATTTCATCGGTTGCTGCCATTTCCAGATTAAGATTGTTGTGTATTACCTCGCGCATGACCCGGAGGTCTCGATCCTGAATATGTCGCCGATCTTCGCGCAGATGTAAAGTAATATTATCAGCTCCCGATAGCATGGCAATCACAGCGGCAGCAACTGGATCAGGTTCAGTAGCTCGGCGAGCTTGGCGGATGGTCGCTACATGGTCGATATTAACACCTAGACGAATCATGTTCTTTCTATATCCATTTCTTGATGAGGCGATTCTGCCGAGTTGGTAATAATTTTTGTTTCTGTATTACTTATCAAATTTGGGTTCACCGCTTGCTGAAACTGATCAATGACTTCCCGATAACGTACCATTTCTCGATAAAGTATTTTATATAGAAGGACAGAAAGTAGAATATCCAACATTTTTTCGGGAATAGCGGTAATCAAGCCGAAAGAGAGCATATTAGAGAAAAAAAGATGATTAAGAAAAAACAACCCTATAATCATCGGCACAAACAATTGAGTAGCTCTTCTTAGTCGATAGCGTGCATCCAGATACATTGAAAATGTGGTACGAATGTCTCGGAAAAAATCCAGTAAAAGCCATGATTTTGCAACTTCTGCGGTTTTGGGAAGTGGGTCGGAATTTCCTAAATTCACATAATTCGATAAGATACCAGAAATCGGATTGGATATCACAAAAGGGGAGGGAGGTACAATCGGTTCAGGAGGTTGGATTCTTTTTAATTCATTGAGCGTGATTTCTGCAAATCGTGTTACAATATCTCTTAATTCGGTGACTTCTTCACGTAATTGCCCAAGGCGTTCAAATGGATCTTGCTGGGAAATCGCTTCCGTATAACTCGATTTTTGCGTTGATGATCCATGTTCAAAATTTGTTTGATCGGGATCTAGGCTTCCAAATCCCTGTAAACTTGAATTCATTTTTCCCATTGTATTTATTTGAGATAAGGGACATAAAATCATTACAAGAAAGCGGTGAGGTCATGTCCTTATCCCCCGTTAGAGGTTTATCTTCTGTTTTGGCAAAAATCCTCACTTCAACGCGTTAGCGGAATTCAAGCGGAATTCAATTACTAGCACGTTTTTTAAGATTTTTGGCTCTTCTTTGTCCAGAGGCCTAGGCTACTCGTTCACTGAATATATCGTCACTTTTATCTTCTTTCATCGTTATTCGTTTTAGATCTAGAAAAATTGTATGAAAAGCGAGATCGTTCGCCATGAAAAGTCATCAGACATTTGCCTTACGCTCTTCATTAAGCTGATTTAAATAAAAACGAGATCTTAGAAAGATTTTATATCTTTTACATAAAAATGATTCATTCATCAAAAGCTTAGATTTAAGGAACAATTGAAATGAAAGTTTTGAAATAATTTTGGGTTTGGTTTTTTCAAAGTCTTAATCTTTATTATCCGGATGGTTTTTGAAAAACATTTTTTCAAGGGGATGGGTCAGGTGGATAGCTTAAGAGGAGAATGTTTTATTATTAAAATAGAGAACTCTCAGAAAATCTTGAAATTCGATAGATAAATTTTGGTGTAAATAACTTTGAAATCCTTGGGAATATAAATGGATTTAAATGAACTATCCCAAGGAAATAAAAGTTGTCTCTTTCAAATAACATTTCACGAATCAGGGTTTTTCAAAAAAATCATTTGGGAAAGTGGAGGGGAAATCGTATTTATCAATGGTCCAGATAGAATTCTCGTATCCGTTGTAAAAAATGGTTTCCTTGGTTGCAAGTTTATAATCACCAAATTTTTTGAAGTCAGAAAGGACAATTCTCTTCTTGATATTTAAACTCAATTCCCGATTTTCATAGTTCGATTCGACGAGAAGATGAGTTTTCTTATCAAAATGGAGATTCACTTGGAATTTCCCAGAAGCAGAAAAGCGGATCACTTCATGATTAGCTTGGTCCGTTGTCGTTTTTAGTTTCGTTTTTGTGAAACGCTTGTCGGCCCAAGTGCCAAAGTAGATCAGTCCATAAGCATTCACATCTGTAAGAAACGTTCGGCGATCTTCGAGAGATAACTCCTTTGCTACTTCGCTATTGGCTTTGAGCCAACTATTTGAATCATTCACAACAACGATTGTTTTGGCCTGTTTTTGATCAAGTTTCATTTCGTTGATTAAGCGAAAAGAATATGGCCATTGTGCGTAAAAAAGTCGGGTCGACTCAACTTTCCCCTGACTGGTGATAAGAATTCCTTTTCCTGAATGAGATATACGAGGTAATTCTCCGAATTTTGTTTGAGAACCAAAATGAGCTTCCCAGGATTGTGTTAGGATCTTCTGAATCTCTTCAGAATCCTCTGCAAAGGTGCACAAAGGAAAAACTAAAAACAACGTAATTGTTACATACCATTTCATTCTGCATCTCCTAAAACATAAGTATATCATGTTTGTTATTTTAGTTGCAAAACAGAAATACAAACTTTTTAAGGAAAACTGGATTTCAAATTCGCTCCTTGACATTTATTGGAGTTGGATATTTTTTCGTTATAACGAGACTAAATGATCCAATTTGAGTTAATCTGTAGTGAAAGAAATATTTTTGACAAATAATTCAATCATTTCTACGATTTTTTATATTCTCACTCCCTAAAATCTATATTTTTAGTAATTAACTTAACCATTAGATTCCAGTATTAAGGAACTTTAGTAAGGAACAATCCAAGATGAGGTTCGATCAGTCACGGGAACTTTGGCAAAACGTGGATCAATATGTTGTTAATCAACTACACCTGAAAGATCCTATCTTAGAATCGATCTTAGCCGATGCTAATCATTCAGGGTTACCGGAAATCCATGTTTCAACTTGCCAAGGAATGTTGCTTTATCTTTTAGCGAAGTCGATTTCCGCTAAGAGAATATTGGAGATTGGAACACTCGCTGGCTTCAGCACAACTTATCTAGCCAGGGCTTTAGGCCCACAAGGGAAGTTAATCACTTTGGAGTTGGATCCAAAACATGCTCAAATAGCTAGACAACATTTAGATAAAAACGGCTTCTCTTCCCAAGTTGAAATCAAGATAGGTCCAGCTGCGGACTCTTTGCAATCCATGATAAATTCTGGAGAAGCCTCGTTTGATTTTGTCTTTATCGATGCGGATAAACCGGGTTATGTTCATTACATAGATCAGCTGTTAAAACTGGTCCATTCTGGTTCGATGATCGTTGCCGATAATGTAATTCGCAAGGGGGGAATCACCGATCCCCATTCCAAAGATGAAAATGTTATGGGAATTCAAAGGTTTTATGAACGGGTTTCGAACGAACCTCTACTTGAGGCTACCTCAATTCAAACGGTTGGGTCAAAAGGGTACGATGGGTTTTATCTTGCGTTGGTAAAATAAACAGAATTGTTGACTTACAATGTTTTAAACATGTTTATATTTGAATTGTATTGATCCTAATTCCTTGAATTACATTCAAAATTGAAACAGATACTAGTTCCCCACTCTTTTAATTACGTTAAGTCTCTATATTCATCGAAATGCGATTTCTTACTCAGAAGAATTATTTTATTATCTTTAGGAACAGCTCACGGCTTGAATTGAGCTGTTTTCTCCATAAATATTAAATTTGAATATCTAAAAATAATAAATTCCGGAAAAATATCATTATTTTTAGATGTGTTAGAGTGTTTCTGGCTTTTATTAATGGGATCACTCTTTAACTAGCGGTTTTGGAATGTATTTTGCATTAATGTGTATTAATTATAGTTGAAATTCGAAATGAGGTGGTTTGGTTACCATCCTTTCAGACTACCGATTTTTGGGTAGAGTTTAAACTTAGCGACTAGAAGGATAATTTTTCCTAATTAATATAACTTATAACAGGTTGGAAGTGAAGTATGCCCACAATAAGAATCATAATTAGAGACAAAAGGTCGTAAGAGAAAAAGACAAAAGTAATGAATGGGAGGAGGATAAGTGGCGTTTCTGTTTTCACGCGAGAGTGATTACAAGCTGCGACAAATAATCACCGGCTTAGGCTTGGTGATTATTCTGTTCATTGCTGGCTTTTATTATTATGCGTATCCGCAGTATACTCGAGTGGGGTTCAATCCGGATCAGCCTGTGCCATTCTCCCATCAGATTCATGCAGGTCAGCTAGGGATGGACTGCCGTTATTGTCATAATAATGTCGAAGATTCCCCTCATGCAACCGTTCCTGCTACTCAAGTTTGTATGAATTGTCATAATCCTGCGAAGGCAAATATCAAGGGGAATAGTCCTTTATTAACAGAAGTTCGAGATAGTTGGAAAACGGGGTATCCTATCGAATGGAAGCGAATCCACCAACTCCCTGGTTATGCCTATTTTAATCATTCAGTTCATATAGCTCGGGGAGTGAGCTGTGTTAGTTGCCATGGAAAAATTAATGAAATGCCTGTGGTTTTTCACGCGAAGCCATTAACAATGGGATGGTGTTTAAGCTGTCATAATCATCCGGAAGAAGCAGTTCGCCCGCTTCAAGAAGTAACCCATCTGAACTGGGAACCAGAACCGGGTAAAACTCAAGAAGAAATTGGTCAGGAAATAGTTCGACGAACTGGCATTCATCCCCCGAACCATTGTGGTGCTTGCCATCGCTAATCACGATTCTGGTAAAGAATCTCCAGGAATTGTTGGCCCAAGAAAAATAGTAGTCCACCATGATTTTTTCAGAAAAGATAACAGCCGAACGATGTCTAATCAGCAACAAATAGATCGAGAGATCCGGGAAAACTTTACTCCGAGCGAAAATCGAGTGTACTGGCGTTCCAGTGCCGATTTAGCGAAAGACCCAGATTTCTTAGAACGAGCAAAACAAGAATTTCCTGGATTTGGCAATATTTTTGAAAAGCTCGGTGAAGCAGAATTTGAAACAAACCTTGACCGCCGATCTTTTATGGGTTTATCGGCAGCAGGGTTGGCGCTTGGGGGATTAACCGTCGCTGGAACAGGCTGTTATCGAAGGCCAGATTTGAAAGTTTTGCCCTATAGTCAAATTCCAGAAAATGCAGTGCCTGGACTTCCGGTATATTATGCAACCTCAATGCCGTGTCCTAATGGATCTTTTCCATTGCTTGTCGAAAGCCATGATGGGCGACCTACGAAGATCGAGGGGCATCCAAAACATCCTGCTAGTGAAGGAGCTGCGCATGCCCATGCCTTGGCCTCGATACTCGATCTTTATTCTCCAGAACGGATAAGTCAAATACTATTTCGCTCAGCAATTGATCGAGGATGGGAACGCAAAACTTGGGAAGATTTTGATCTTTATGTTACTAATCTAATGAGCCAGTTTAGTAAAACTCAAGGCAAAGGATTGCGTTTTTTAAGCGAAGATATTTATTCTCCTAGTCTGGAAGTGGTAAAAAAACAGCTCGGAACAGCATTTCCAGAAGCGGTTTGGCATTCTTATGAACCGATCGATTCTAGTTCAGCTCGAGAGAGCACTAAGATCGCTTTTGGGGAATTCTACCATCAGCAATATCGTTTTGACCTTGCTGATAGGGTTCTTTCTCTAGATTGTGATTTTTTAGGGGATGCAAATCAGGTAATTCATAGTAAACGATTCGCCAAGCGAAGACAGCAGATAAGTGATCGAGTTTTACCAGGCTGGACCCCGCCTCGATTTTATATGATTGAATCGAACTACTCGATTACTGGAACTATGGCCGATCATCGGCTGAATATTCCAGCTCTCAGGATAGGGGATTATTTGATTGCCCTGGCTAAAGAGATTTTACAACAGTTGAATATTTCTGCACCAGAGGTGAAGAAGTCCCTAGATCCAGGTGATCAGCTCGGCAAAATACTTGTCGAATTAGATGGTCTTATAAGTAAACAA
>JAKBAI010000292.1 GCA_021809185.1 Planctomycetota bacterium | reverse complement strand
TTTTTGTGTTCCCACTACTCCTTGATACAGCACCATAAAGACCGGGATATTTGTCTCGCCATGTATGTACAATGTCGCTGCTGAAAATTTTCGATCCTGTTTATCGATTTCCTGGAATTGAATTTTCTTTTTCCGCGTGCCAATATCATAATTGATAACGAATTGCGAACAATATATTGTGCAAAAAGTGTATGAGATTAACTATCGCTTCGAGAAAACATCGCTTTGAGGTGATCTTAAAAGATCCCTTAACCTAGAGGATTTTTAATTGTGATACTAATTGATCTTAATGCAAATGCGTGTCGCAATTTTGTTCATGAAGAGCAAAAAGAATCATCAAAAGTAAATATATCTTTAAGATAAATAAGCAGTGTCTCTGAAATCATCCCATAAAATAATCCTTATTTAATAATGAATCCCAACTAAAATTCCTTTATAGACTACATTTGAGACAATATACTTCTATTACCATCTTCGAGAAAAAGATGGCTCGAAAAAGATTTTTAGATCTTGGATTAGGCTTTCAATTTTGAATCTCTTAAGAAATTCATTTTGGGTCTTGGACGAATTTCTATTTAGAAACTCTGTCAAAAAATCGATTTAAAATTTATACTCGAAATATATAAAATACGATATTTCGAGACCTCTAAAATCTCCTCTTAAAATAGCAAATGATATTAAGTTAGTCGTATTTTAAGCATCTAAAAAGTGAATGTCAATAATAAAATCCAACGATTTTGGAAAATATTCAAAAAAGTTTTTTAGCTATTTATTTATGAAGTTAGTAATATTTATAGGTGGGTCATTTGTTCTCGCGAGACGAATTGACTCTCGTAAACCTATTTGTTACTTAAGGAGTGATCGTCTTCATGCGGGCGGGACGCCCGCGCTCCCAGGGGGAATTGACTCTTGATTGCCTGCCTATTTCTTTCGGGGTGATTGTCTTGACGCGGGCGAGACGCCCGCGCTCCCATGAGGAATTGACTCTCGAAAACCTATTTGTTACTTACGGAGTAATCGTCTTCATGCGGGCGGGACGCCCGCGCTCCCAGGAAAACCGACTCTTGATAGCCGACCGTTCGCCATTTTTAATTGATGCGGATTCCTCATCTGTTCCAGAGATGGAATCTCCTTGTCTGGTTGCGTGCAAGCTCCTTTGAGAATCAAAAACTTACACTCCCCGCCTACTGCTCTCTGCCTTCTACCTTCTCCCTACTCTTCTTTCTCTGCCTACTGCCTACTGCCTACTGCCTACTGCCTACTGCCTACTGCCTACTGCCTACTTTCCCCGCCTACTGCCTACTGCCTACTGCCTACTGCCTACTGCCTTTTCTCTGATTGCTTTTTTAAGAATCGGCGATTTAATGAAAATTGGCAATTCCATTTTCGTTGCTTTTCAAGTTGTCGTTGTTATCGTGAGGGGTATGACTAGATGAATTGTTGGATGAGAAGGTTTTGAGATTGGGATTTAATGAACTGGAATTATACAAGTCGGCTCGGAAAAGGATATCGGCTTGTCTAAGGCTCATCCCTTGAATTAAATAACGGCGATAAGGCCAGTTCTCGTTACTTGTGAGCCAATCCCAACCAGAGTCGGTACATAGATAGGTATCGCAAACGAGGGCTTCGCCGATATGTGTTTGCCAGATAATTGCGTGGTTGATATCAATAATCTGGCGATCGGTAGCCGAGAGCATCGCTTCAATCGCGCGATAGCCGGTCCGAAGTGCAGGTCGGAATAATTGCCATTGCTGTTCGGCCTGTGGAAAATATTTGATCAGATAACGGTGGCAAGGTTCGAGACAAGTTTGCAGCGCGGAGTTCTTAGGAGTAGCTAGTTGAGCTAATAAGGTTAATCGGCAAGCGAAGTCGAATTCATTTTGCCATTGCGACGCGATCGGTACAAAACTTACCGATCGGCTAGCGGTAACATACTGGCCCCGTCTTTGTATGGTTGCTTGCAAAACCACCCGTTCTTGAACGGGAATCATCCGAAATCCTCCCCGTGGATATTTCCCTATTCGGTCATCCGCTGTAATCTGGAGTGAGGTAACTTCGACACCATGACGAATCAAGCGATGGCTCAAATGACCGGCAATCTCCGCTTCCGTTTCTCCTGGTTGTATGTTTCTAGCAGTGGCCTCTAATCCATGCGACAAAATTTTTGCTAGTTCTTGATAATGGACTCGATCGTAATCGCTTAAACTAAATCTCATGCTATCAATCACGGGTCCAACATCGACACCTACTCCCAGAGGACGATCGGTAATTACTCGCCGATTGGCAACCAGGTCGCTTCCGAGTTGATCCCGTTTCCCTTGCCAATCCCATTCCTTGAGCTGAAACCCTAGTTGATCAATCTCTTCATCAAACCATCGTCTCGAATCACAGCGATTGGCCAAGATCCAGCGTTGTTGGGGAAGTATGTATAAAAAGGGCAAATCGTCCATAGCCACCAACCCCCTGGAAACGGCTCCGGATGTGAACCAGCTCACATTCCAGGGTTGGGTAAGTAAAAGCCCTTCGCAATTCGTTTCTTGGATTAGTTCTGCCAAACGTGCATGCTTGGCATCGACATCTTCTCGACGATCAAGCAGTTTGGGCAAAGAATAATCGGTTGTATCGTTAATCCTGTTCATTACTTTTCTCTGATAGCTTCAGATGAGCTACTCTATTATACTCCATAATACCTAAAAAGTACTTGGTCTTCTTGGTTAAGCATTCAATTCTCTCATTTGAGAGATGCCATTTTATGGAAGAGGATTCGTTTGTTAATAAAAGTTTCATCAAGTCGCGATTTTTTGCAAATAGCCTAATATCATCGAATCCAGTGCGGTTCATCCCAAAAAAACTGTCTAAGATACCTCGTTTAGACATCGATTTTCGCAACAACTCGACAGATTAATTTACTCAGCTTGGTTGCCGCTTCGCCAGCAACGGCAAGGATTTCTGCCAAGCTAACGGGAATCAGCGCATCCGGTAAACAGAGATCGGTAATAACAGAGAAACCCAGAACACGCATTTTGCTATGTACGGCTACGATCACTTCCGGGACCGTGGACATCCCAACGTTATCCGCACCAATAGTCCGTAAAAATCGATATTCCGCTCGTGTTTCCAAATTCGGTCCAGCAACCGCGACAAATACCCCTTGATGTACCTGGATTTGTTCCTCTAAAGCGATCTGTTTGGCCATCCGAATAAGCTCACGGTCATAGGGAGCGCTCATATCGGGAAAACGTTCCCCCAGCCGATCGTCATTCGGCCCAATAAGCGGATTGTCCCCCATTAAATTGATATGATCTTCAATTAAAAGAATCTCCCCTTTCTGAAATTGTGGGTTCATTCCCCCTGCGGCATTACTTACTAAAAGAATCTCACAACCCAGTGCCTTCATCAATCGCACGGGGAAGGTGATCTCTTGCATGGTATACCCCTCATAATAATGGATACGTCCCTGCATCGCTACCACCGGTTTTCCTTGCAAATGACCACATAATAGCTTACCTGCATGCGAAGCGACCGTTGAGCGGGGAAAGTGTGGAATTTCACTATAATTGATTGCCGCTTCGATTTTCATTTCGCTTGGCAATTCTTCCCCTAGTCCGGTCCCCAAGATGATCCCTATTTTGGGATTCCCTTTCCACAATTGGTTTATCTTAGCTTTAGATTCTTGAATCATTTCATATAAATTCATTCGATCATCCCCATCTACTTTATCTTTTTCGAATTCCTTCGTTTACTTCATTTTTAGGCAGTTCTCAAAAAAATTCTCAGATATTATCCCTGTTTATGTTAATTGCTTCGTTTTTTCATTTTTTCATTTTTTCATTTTTTTGATGGGATTTTATCATTCTTTAAATATTATCCCAACAAAATGATCTTTTCAGATCCTCTTCCCTTATGGTAGAGTATAGAAAAAATAGGAGATTTTTCTTAAAGATTTTCCAGAATGGAGTGATGAATTTGAAGCCGATTAATGCCCCACGTTCCGATTCTGGACGATTTCGATTGCTAGCACGCTGGCCCTCGTTTCGAGCGCGTCCCTATTTGCAACAGGAAAAGCAACATGGAGAGCTGTCCGCCACGCAAATCGGTGCCACCATCGATCTCTCCTCAGAAGAAAAAGCTCTGCTTCAGAAAATAGCAGCAAACAGCGAAATAGATTCCCTTCGGGTTGATCATGCCGATTGGCTAGAAATGAACGGTCAAAGTGTCCGCGCGGAATTCATTCTTTCAAACCTCAAGCGAACAAATAATGAGTCCAGTTCCGAAGGCCATATTGAAAATATCCTTTTAGCTATTCGAGCCGAGAATCTCCTCCGCCAATATCAATCGAACTGGTTAGCCCCTTGGGAAAATTTTGGCATTCAGAATGCCCACTGGTTTCGCGGCTATCCCAGCAAGGTTCAGATCACCGGACGAGCTTTTATTAGTCTCGGAGAGTATTTGTTGCAAACTCTCCCCATTGAATCCGTTCATCTAATAGCTGTACGCCCTCTTTTTTCAGAACTGATTCAGCAAAGTCATCTGGCACGATTAAAGGCCCTTGATCTGCGTGGCAATCACCTTGGGAATTTACTCGTTGCTCAACTACTAAAGTGCCCATTTTTGGAGTCGATAACTGAACTGAATTTAGCTTCGAACTCCGTTCATCCCGATGTTCATTCATTATTTTCTCATGACCATTTGCATCAATTGAATAAGCTGAATCTGGAAACGAATTTGCTGGGGGATCAACTTGTCGATTGCTTGAATTTTGCTCGGTTACAGGAATTGAATATTGCGAATAACCGGATCGATGATGAAGTTGCACAAAAAATCTTTGACCATCCGTTATTTCCTAATTTGAAATCAATTTCGCTGGCAAATAATCGAATTACATCGCGAGGGGTACAAAGATTATTGCAGCGAGAAGAAAGCCAATTAGAGCGACTCAATCTTTCGGGTAACCGATTCGAATCCCCTCTAATAATCAAGCTGAAACAAACTCCTATTTTAAATAGGCTGCGGCAGCTCGATTTAGATAACCTGAATTTGGGGGATGAAGATCTGATAAATCTAACCAATCGGGGAACAGAATTACCTCTGCGTAAGCTATCGATCGCATATAATCTTTTGGGAGATCAAAGCGCAACGGCTTTAGGGAACTCAGCGATGTTCACGCGGCTTGTGGAGTTGAATCTGGGACATAACCGGATTGGCAACGAAGGGCTTATTGCCCTTGGTCAGAGCCGGTGGTTACCTCAGCTTAGTTCGCTGAATCTAGAAAATAATCGACTATCTGATAACGGATTTAAGCGATTTTGCGAGTCGCAAATCTTGCCGATTACCAAACTGAAGCTCGCTTGGAACCCTCTTTCAGATCCGAGTTTAATGGCCATAAGTAGGGCACCCTGGAGTAGAAGTTTGTACCAACTAGATTTAACCGGGATTGACTTCGGCTATTTGTGAGCTAAGGCCTTAATCGAATCGGTACATCTTTCTCCTGATTGCCAGATTATCATTGGATCCCAGACCAGATTAT
>JAKBAI010000291.1 GCA_021809185.1 Planctomycetota bacterium | reverse complement strand
AATGGAGGTTTTTATGTCGAAGTATTTATCGTTTTCAAGCTGGGCATGTGGCTCTTTTGCCGCTGCATTGCTCTTGCTCGTGTTGGTCGCTGTTCCCCAAAAAGTCCTACGAGCGCAGACGGGAGGAGGTAGTTCAAACTGCACAACAACTTGTGCGAATCTTACTGGTTCTGCTTATGAAACTTGTATGATGAGTTGTATGCAACAACCCCCCCACCACCACGAGTCTGTGCTGGATATAATACGTGTAAAGAAGTGAACGGTTGTCATAAGAGTAGGACTAGTTTTGATTGTACTGGTGGTTGTAACAAAGTACCTGCTCAGTGCAAAGATTGCAAGTGTGTTAAAAACGAAAATGTGAACGATGGATGCGATTGTCAATAACCATTACTTCTTTTAATAGTACATGTAATGGTAGTTATTGGTTATGTTATGTGACATTTTATTTGTTTAAGTATGTGTCACATAATATCTAAGCTGAATTATATTATAGACTTAATCTAAGCAAGAGGAAATGGACAGCAATCTCTGAAAAATCGATTGTTATACTCAGTTGAATCGATACGAATCTTATGGATGCATGGATACGAGATAGTCATCTAAATGGTTATAGCTATATGTTCATTTTTAAACTGAATTTAACTCAAGCAAATATGTTTGCTTTAAGAAGGGGCGTCAAAACTTTTTTGATTTCCTTTCTTGAATTCTCGCAATTAATATCTTTTTCAATCTAATCTAAGGAATCGTCAATGTCTTTATATAAATCGTGTTACATGATTATACTCTTTGCTAGTCTTGCATGGTTACCCTATTCCATAGCTGCTCAAGAAGCAATATCGAAAGAATTTCTCTCTGGTATGCTTACGAAAGAGATCGAAAATTATCATAACAAATTTAATATTGTTCATCATCGAGGGGAATGGAAAAGAACAACAACGAAAGACAAAAAGAATCTAGTTTATGGAACGAGTTATGAAACAGATTTCCAGCCTGGAATGTTTCGTACCATAGTAAATACAGATTACAAAGATCATAGTGTTAAAGGTGGATCCGGTGTTAATTCTCAATACTCCTTTCGGATTCTTCACAGTAGTAATGGATGGTATGTAAAAGATTTTGATTTTCTTCAAAAAGAAGATGAAGCTAAAAATGACCTAATAAGAAAAAATTATAAGGAAATGGAAACATCAATTAAATCCCTACCATATGATTTAACCCTTTTTGAAACGGATGGAACCATTGAAAAAATAGTCCAAGATAAAAACTTTGAAATTCTAAAATCGGAATCAGTCCTAGAGAATGCGAAAAATTATCGAAAAATATTCTTTAAATTTCAAGAAAAAAAATCTGAAGGGATCGTCAGTAATTCGACTGGTTCTATTACTTTTGATCCAGATTTAGCTTGGGTTATTAAATATGGGGAAATAGATAGCTTAGACTCCCTCGGAGAAAAATTACATATAACAGTAATTTTTGAATATGAAATAAAGAAAGATGTGCCATTGCTTAAATCCAGAAAGGATCATCTTGTTATATTCGATCCTAAAAGTAAAGAAGATGAGATCATGGATCTGAATTATAATTATTCCACGAAACTATTAGATAAACCTCTCCCCGAATCGGAATTTACATTGTCGCATTTTGGTTTACCCGAACCAATAGGAGCTAATTTCCCCAAACCACCAACACCCCCCTATATCTGGCTACTACGCATTGCGGGAGGATTGGCGATTCTCTCTTGTTGCTTTTATCTTGCTAATAAGATCGTCAATCGGAAAAAGAAAAATACTTCGATTTGATTTTAGATTCGTTTGCCCTGTTACTTTCTTAGAGTTTTTTTATCCTTATGTTATAAATGCGCAAGGAATTTTATGCTGATATCTTGTTGGAAAGATAAGAATATCTGTCTCTACTATCACCCAAGGAGAGAATAACTATATGATCTATTACAAAATCTGGTACAAGTAAAATGGACTCTTATCCGATTACAGATAATGGATTTATTGACAGCTATGTCATTAGTGAATTAGCTCCAATTCGAAATGAATTGTGCAAAATCCTGTTTTTTGCTTTAGCCTTTCTGACGAACTCTCACCAAAATGAAGTAAGACAAAAAATTATTAATCGAATTAATTCTCACCTAATCTTTTTTTACTATTTTAAACTTTTTTTCAATTATTTTATATTTTTCACTTGATTTTTGTAATGGGGGGCTATAATCATTAAAGTCGTTGTAACCTGAATTGCATTTTCACTTAAGGATCTTTGTTATGATGGCGAAAATTGTCCGAAATTTTTTAGGGCTGCTTTTGATTTCCGCAGCACTGTTGAAACTATTTGGGTGGAATATTTCCCCCTACGCAACGTATTCTTGGCTCCAATTGCCTCAAATTCAGCTCATTGCCATTTTGCTTGAGCTTGTCCTTGGCTTTTGGCTACTTTCAGGGAGTTATAGCAGATCATCTTGGCTGGTAAGTTTATTTACCTTCTTCATCTTTGCTGGGGTAAGTGCTTATTTAGTGCTGATCGGCCAGACCAATTGCGGTTGTTTTGGGAACTTCCATCTCAGTCCTTGGTACGCTCTTTCTCTTGATATTTGCTGTATTAGCTTATTGTTGGTTTTTCGACCTAAACCGAGCTTGGTATCAAGTAACGATTCTATAGGAATTCGGCACTATTTCCCTGGATTTTCCGTGAAAAAACTCGGATTCGTTGGTGCATGCTTACTTCTGCTTGTTGGGATAAGCTATGGTATTGTGGTTGCTACTTATGGATCATTCCGGGGATTTTCTGCTCAATTAGGAGGGGATACGATCTCCATCGAACCGACCTCTCTCGATTTTGGTCAAGAAGAATTAGGAACAAGCCAAGATCGCTGGGTAGTCGTTCATAATTGGAGTGATCGGCCTCTAAGTGTTGTTGGTGGAACGGCGAATTGTTCCTGTTTAACCACTCAAGATTTACCAATCTTAATTCCCCCAAAAGAGTCAAAAAACATTCGGATTCAAGTGAAATTCAAGGGGAGTCCGGGCTATTTTCAATATCAAGCAAATTTGCTATGGTCGATCGATAACAATCCGATTTCCACCATTTATATCCCATTCTATGGTTGGGTTCTTGTTACTGAAAATGCGCAAAAATAACTGAGATGAATGGAGATTTCTGAAAAAATGTCAGAAAAAGTTGGATTTTATCTGGACAAGCTTAAGAAAATTTTATGAAATAACAACATTACGGTAATGTTGTTATCCTCAGGTCATGTCAAACAAAACTGAGGATTAACGTGTCGCCCTGTAGTTACTTTCTTAAAACCAATGGAGGTTTTTATGTCGAAGTATTTATCGTTTTCAAGCTGGGCATGTGGCTCTTTTGCCGCTGCATTGCTCTTGCTCGTGTTGGTCGCTGTTCCCCAAAAAGTCCTACGAGCGCAGACGGGAGGACGTGCCGCCTACTGCAACTCATATTGTAAGGAGGTTACTAAGAACAACCCTTCTGCTTATCAAACTTGTTACGATAGTTGTTTGGTACAACCAGGAGGATGTTCTAGTTGCACTGTTAGTTGTGTATTAAAAGGTGGTGGCAGTAATTGTTCTGGAACCTGCAACAGATTAACTGGTTGCGATTCATGTGGGTGTAAATATATTGATATTGACAGTATTTGTAAGTGTCAATAAGTTATACTATTACATATTCTAAATGCCACTCTCCAGAAGCTTAGGAATTTCTAAATTTGTATAAAATGGCATTAGAAACAATTGCTTGTTTTTCGACGATTTAAGGTTGAATTACGAACAAAATCATTGTTTTTCATCTGAGTTCCCAAGATAAATTGATCGTTCATTTTGAGAACTCAACTTTCTTGTGAAATATTATCTAAAATTTTAGTAGAGGTTTATTCGATGTACTGTAAAAAGATCTTACTCTTTGTGCTCTTATCTTCTATTTTTTTGACATTTTCTCATTCCACCTTTGGTCAAGAACCGATCACTAAAGAAATACTTAATGATCGATTATGTAAAGCAATAGAGAGTTATAAAAATAAACTGAAATATTTTAGTTTAAAGGAAAAAACAAAAATAGTTTCAAAACTTAAAAAAGATGATCTTGAAGGGGAAATTGAATTTATTTTTCATCCTGATCTGGTTATTTATCATGGGCAAAGGAAAAGGTATAAGCGAGATAAAATGGAATACTATGGAGCTGGGTTGAATCATAACTATTTTTTTGATGTAATAAGCAATGATGGCAAAAACTGGGCTGTAAAAGAATTTGACTTTTTACAAAGAGCTAGTATGAATGGTCAAAGCAATGAGGCGATTAAAACGAAGCTAAAAACATTTATGTCAAATAAAGAAAAACGTACTTCACTTCCCTATTGGATAATGTTTTTTGATTTTCATATTTATGATACCATCGAAAAAGTAATTCAAGATAAAAACTTTGAAATTGTAAAATCAGAAACAGTCAAAGAGAAGGATAAAAACTATGTGAAAATTTTCTACCAATATGTTGAAAAAAGTCCGAATGAGATGGAAAAATATACAGGGCACATTCTTTTTGATCCGAATTTAGCTTGGGCAATAAAATATGGAGAACAAATTGTCTTAGAATCAGATGGAACAAAATATTATAAAACGGTTACGTATGAATATGAAGAAAATAAGGATTTGCCATTGCTTAAATCCACAAAATCTCACATCGTTGTTTCCTCTCCCACAAATAAAGAAGAAGATATCAAAGATTGGGATCTGAATTATTCCGTCAAGCTAATCGACAAACCCCTCCCCGAATCGGATTTTACGTTATCGCATTTTGGTTTACCCGAGCCAATGGGAGTGACCTGGCCCAAACCACCAACACCCCCCTATATCTTGCTATTACGGATCGCCCTAGGATTGGCGATTCTCTCTTTTTGCTTTTATCTCGCTAATAAGATTGTCAATCGAAAAAAGAAAAATACTTCTATTTGATTATAGAGTCGTTCGCCCTGTTACTTTTTCGGAGTTTTATTCTTAAATAAATGCGCAAGGAATTTTATGCTAACATCTTATTGTAATCTCCTCCAAAAAAGAGAGAGTAAATATCATGATCGTGATCATTACTGTGATCATTACCGACAACATAATCGACATTATTCTCATCAAGTGGGATATACCCTAGTAGAACTGCTGGTGGTAATCGCGATTATAGCTATTTTAGTAGGTATGCTTCTACCCGCAGTACAGAAAGTAAGAGAAGCTGCGGCAGTAAGTAAATGCCAAAACAATCTCAAACAGATCGGACTAGCCTTACACAACTACCACGATAGTCACACTTTTTTCCCTCCAGGACATGTCTGGTTTTCCATTGTTAACTCTCATAATACTTCCGGTTGGAACTATTTTATTTTGCCCTATCTCGAACAAAAAAATCTTTACGATCTCAATGAACAATCGCTCACAACAGCAAAGGGGGCTTGGTATTCTAATCCCCCTCACATTGCTTTATCGGTTGTTATCCCTAATTATATCTGCCCTTCTGATCCACGTGTCTTTCAACCTCAAAATGTTCTTATGGCATTCGGAGAGAAGA
>JAKBAI010000290.1 GCA_021809185.1 Planctomycetota bacterium | reverse complement strand
TGAGACGGTCAATAACCTCTTCGAATTGGTTTTTGGGAAAATAGGCATGAGTGCGAGGAGGAAATATTTCGGGTGGCTCTCCATCCCAGGGTGGATTATAAAGAGCAATTAGAACATCTTTATATTTTCTTACAAATTCAAGATAATTTTTAACAACTTCATATTGTTCTTCATTTAATTCATTATATAGAGCGAATATGGTACCAAAATATTTCTGATCGTAAGTTCATTTTCGAATCGAGCTACAAGCGATAACAATCGAAACTCAGGATGAATTTCCTGCAATAATTTTCCATTCTTAGAATAATCGTCATCCAAATGAATATCTTAACTTCATCTTTCTCTACATTTGAAGTGCAAATTGCAATTTAAAGAACTGCATATTGCGGGATTTCCCCCGAAGCTAAAATGGATATTGATCTGCATAGTTTGCAAAGAATCCCTTTTTCAACCTCCATTTCAACGAAATATTTCATTTTTTCGTTTCGGCACCGTTCGTGCGTATCTAATCTTAAAACTACTCTTGGCGATGGTTGTTATAGGTCAAACGGCGAATCCCTATTGCTTTGACTAGCGGGAGAGAAAATGGTGTTATGCGGATTAAAATTGGATTCGTTTAATTCGAGAATCGGATAAGGAGATAGGGATGGATCATTTACTGCTTTTACTGGGATTGATGTTGTTGGGCGGAATGTTGTTGTTTATCTACTTTTGTGACAGGATATAAATATGACAGAATATAAAGGGGAAGTATGTTCACAATAACCGTGATGGTCGTCCTATTTTTATTTGGTTATCTTATTTATAACTTATTGTGGTCCGAATAAATTTCAGGCAATACTGCCAAGTCGGCAATTGAAAAAATCCAATGTATAAAAGTACATAAATGAAGTATTGTCAAAAATTAAATGGAAAAAGAAAGAGCATAAAATGTGGTATCTCCCTCTATTGACCATCTTAATGGCCATTGGCTTGTCCATCCCGCTAGGATGGTGGTTATGGTATCGGCTCGACTGTTCGATTGCGCGTAATAAACTCGAGCGCTGGCTTTGCGGCGGGGAAAATAGTGGTTATTCGATTCTGGGTCAGAGTTGGAAAAAATATTGTACTTCTTTGGTATTGTTTAATATTGTTGTATTCTTTATCGGCTATATGATATTAAGCAATCAGGAGCATCTACCACTCAATCCAGATGCGAAAAAGAAACTTGCCCCTGGAACGGTATTCAATACCGCATGTTCCTTTTTAACCAATACCAATTTACAGCACTATGCGGGAGAGGTACACCTTTCTTATTTCAGTCAAATATTTTTTGTGTTGTGGAAACAGATGATCTCCCCCGCAATCGGTTTAGCGGCACTGCTGGCGATGATACGCAGTCTGCGCGGGGATTCGCATTGTGGGAATTTTTATCTGGATATTTGGCGAACTTTAACAGAAGTGATGATTCCATTGAGTCTTCTGGTCGCGTTATTGCTAATGCCTCAAGGAGTGCCGATGACCCTAGCAGGGGCGTTGGAAGTTACCCCGCTAGCTCCAGATAAAGAGGGGGATAAACAGATAATCGCTCGTGGTCCGGTGGCAGCAATCGTGGCGATTAAACAGCTCGGTACCAATGGCGGGGGCTTTTTTGGCACCAACTCCTCGCATCCATTTGAGAACCCGACTTTTTTCACCAATCTCATCGAATCGATCTGCATTATTCTGCTGCCAATGGCTTGTGTCTTTTTATTTGGTCGCATGCTCAAAGAGACTCGGCAAGCGCGGATGATCTTCATCGTCAAGCTTCTCTTTATGGCTCTTTTGATCATCTGGGCTGTCATTACCGATAGTCAAACTCCTAACCCTATTTTTTCGGCAAGCAAGCCGATGGCAGATACTCCCGAAAGTCCATTTATTCAAAGTTTACCTGTTGAAAACGAGATCGGAAACCTTGAAGGGAAAGAGTTGCGTTTTGGCCGTTCCGCGGGACCGACTTGGTCGGCTTTAACAACATGCACTTCGAACGGATCTGTCAATTGCATGCATGATAGTTTAAATCCGCTCAGTGGATTGACCCCTCTTTGCGGTATGTGGTTGAATTGCATTTTCGGGGGGGTGGGGGTTGGCCTGATCAACTTCTTGATCTACCTATTGATTGCAGTGTTCTTTGCCGGTTTGATGGTCGGAAGAACACCAGAGTATCTAGGGAAAAAATTGGAAGTTCGCGAAGTAAGACTAGCAGCAATTGCTCTGCTGGTGCACCCATTTTTAATTCTTCTTCCTTGTGCTTTATTTGTTACACTGAATTGGGGAAGCGAATCGACCAACAATCCAGGAGCACACGGATTTAGCGAAATACTTTACGAATTCAGCTCTGCTTCGGCCAATAACGGATCGGGTTTCGAAGGGTTGCAAGATACATGGGGATTTGCTGAAGAATCAGCGAATCCGAGCAAGCCGGCCCCCCACAGCTTAGCTTGGGATATTGCCACAGGGATTGTCATGCTGTTAGCTCGATTCATACCGATCATCGCTCCCATTGCTCTCGCAGCATACTTAGCGCAAAAGAAAAGGGTTCCATTTACGAGTGGCACTCTCCGCACCGATAGTTTTACCTTTGCTTTATTATTGGTTGGTACCATTCTCCTCGTTGGTGCCTTACTATTTCTCCCCGTTGCGGCACTAGGACCAATCGCCGAACATCTGGGACCGTTACCTTTCGGTTCGTAAGAGCTAGGGGGCACATCAGAACCATCGAGCTAAAAGTCACCGTCGATCAGATAATCATTTATATTTGGAGAGAAAATGTCGATAGAAATTCCTGGGATCGAATCACGGGCAAGAGAAAATTCCTTTACCCCTTCCAAAGATTCCCAATCGATGAAGCCAGATTCACGCCGGTCGAATCGTCTCTTTCAACGCGATTTAATTCGCACCGCTGCCCTCAAAGCACTGGTTATGTTCCGACCAGACTATCTTTGGAAAAACCCCGTTATGTTTGTCGTGGAAATAGGAACGATCCTTGCCATTTTGTATACGATTGGTAAAGGGATCGATCCCGATTTGAGCCACGCCAATTTTCTATATTTGATTTTGCTCGATATCTGGTTGATAGCTACGATCTGGTTTGCCAATTTTGCAGAAGCGTTCGCAGAAGCCCGTGGAAAAGCTCAAGCGGAAAGTTTGCGCCATTCGCGAAAAGGGATAGTAGCCAAGCGAAAAAAACGGGAAGGGGAGTGGGAAACCGTTTCATCCTTAGATTTGCGCGCAGGCGATATCGTGATTGTCCGAGCTGGGGAATGGATTCCTGGCGATGGCGATATTATTGCTGGAACTGCCTCGATCGATGAATCAGCAATAACCGGGGAATCGGCTCCCGTGTTACGAGAAGCTGGGAGCGATCGCTGCAGTGTAACTGGGGGCACGCGCGTTCTTTCCGATGAGATTACAGTCCAGATCACGGCTCGTCCCGGAGAATCGTTTCTCGACAAGATGATCCAGTTGGTCGAAGGGGCAGTACGGCAACGAACCCCGAACGAAATTGCGTTATCTCTAGTACTCTCCGCATTTACTCTCGTGTTCTTGCTAGTGACCGTAACGATCTATCCCATGGCCAGCTATATCGAAAAATATATGGCCGATTTTACTGGCACTGCTGAACTTCATAGCCTCGGTACCGATGTCCCTACTCTAATCGCTCTACTTGTTTGCTTGATCCCAACGACGATCGGTGCACTGCTCGCAGCGATCGGAATCGCCGGGATGAATCGCGCGCTCCAGGCCAATATTATTGCCAAGAGTGGTAAAGCGGTTGAGGTTGCCGGAGATATCGATACCTTGCTTCTCGATAAAACCGGCACCATAACCATGGGGAATCGCCGCGCCACACGGTTTATACCGATGAACGATATTTCCGCGAGCGAAGTTGGCAGACAAGCGGCGCTAGCTTCAACGGGAGATACCACCCCTGAAGGGAAAAGCATTTTGGAATTGCATTGCAAAAATAACCAGATTGCTATCTTTGCCTTTGAGGCACCGCGCGATAGTATCTTTATTCCATTTACCGCACAAACCCGCATGAGCGGTATCGATCTTCCTAATGGGGAAAAAATACGCAAAGGGGCTGGAGATGCTATTTTTGATTGGGTCCAGCAGTTGGGGGGCAAAATCCCATCGGGCATCAACGAACAAATAGATGCTATTGCCTCCAACGGGGCCACGCCATTACTTGTTAGCAATGGCGCAAGTATTCTTGGCATAATCGTTTTAGAAGACATTTTGAAGCCGGGGATTCGCGACCGTTTTGATCGATTGCGTAAAATGGGGTTACGTACCGTTATGGTTACTGGGGATAATCCACTCACGGCTCGAAGTATCGCTCAGCAGGCAGGAGTCGATGATGTGATTGCCCAGGCCACCCCGGAAGCAAAACTTGCTTACATCCGCAAAGAACAAGCAGCAGGTAAACTGGTTGCCATGATGGGGGATGGCACCAATGATGCCCCCGCTTTAGCCCAAGCTGATGTCGGTGTCGCTATGAATTCGGGTACTCAGGCCGCTAAAGAAGCTGGGAATATGATCGATCTGGATAGCGACCCAACGAAATTGATCGAAGTGATTGAAATCGGCAAACAGCTTTTGATGACACGCGGTGCTTTGACTACTTTCAGCATCGCCAACGATGTTGCTAAATATTTTGCTATTGTCCCAGCTCTATTCGCAGGAACATTACCCTGGTTAAAAGCCTTGGATTTCATGAATCTGTATTCCCCTTATTCCGCTATCCTCGCCGCTGTCATCTTCAACGCTCTCATTATTCCCTTGCTGATTCCCATTGCGTTGAAAGGGGTAGTTTACCGCCCGGTCGGTGCCGATACCTTACTATTTCGCCACCTCTGCTTATGGGGCTTCGGCGGCCTGATCTGCCCTTTTATCGGTATTAAATTAATCGATTTAGCCCTCGTCTTTTGCAGAATCGTCTAATCCTATCTGGAGCTTATATCTATGTGGCACGAATTCAAAGTCCTTGTTTTTCTGACTCTGGCCAGTCTATTCCTCTCGTCGGTTGCTTACCCTCTGTTCGTCTTGACTGCCGGTAATGTGCTATGTCCCGATCGAGCCAAAGGGAGTATCATGTATTCCTCGGACGGCCAGCCGATCGGTTCTTCTCTGATTGCACAAAAGTTCAAAGGCGACGAATGGTTTCAGCCTCGGCCTTCCGCTGGCAATTATCAAGGGAATGTCTCTTCTGCTTCGAATTTTGCCGCTAACCAACCAAAATTACGTTATCGAGTTGCACAGACTTGCGGTGAAATCGCCTCTTATCGCCTCGGCATCCACACCACTTCCGTCCAACAAGATATTGCCAACTGGTTTGCCCAGCATCCCGATCTGTTGCTATCTTGGAGTCAAAAATTTCCTCAATCCGCTAGTAATTGGCTCAGCGACCATGAAGAAGCTATCAAAAAATGGAACCTGAAAAATACGGTCTCTCCCGAACTAAATGATGAATCATTTTTTGTGCGTTTTCATCACCTCTTTCCTGGTCGCTGGCCCTCGGATAGTGACGGGGAAATTCAGGCACTTCCAACT
>JAKBAI010000289.1 GCA_021809185.1 Planctomycetota bacterium | reverse complement strand
ATCATAAATCAATTCGAAAGTGTTGAAGGAGCAACAAATAGCATAACTCTAAACAGTGAAAACAATTTAGAAATAAACTTAAAATGCGTGGGATGCCTCCAATGAGTAAAACTCCCAGAAACAACTCATCGGCAAACGATCGATTCTTGAGAAGGATACTTGTTGGATTTTCAAATCCCCAGCGAATCATTAATCCAGAGAAGATACCAACCATGGCGATTATCGCTATCAAGAGGTTGAGTTGGG
The DNA here is from genome assembly GCA_021809185.1 of Planctomycetota bacterium. Classification (GTDB taxonomy): domain Bacteria; phylum Planctomycetota; class Planctomycetia; order Gemmatales; family Gemmataceae; genus JAKBAI01. The sequence continues at coordinate 5,330 of JAKBAI010000289.1, read as the reverse complement.
AAATCTTATTTTGGACTGCTTTGCTGGAACGAATTTTTTGCTGATCAAAATTACTCATTGATTTGCTTGTCTCTTTTTTTATATTCTAGAAGTCGACATCATAAGAAAAATCACCGAGGAGAAAATTTACTAAAGTTTCTTTTTTAAGAGTATTATTCTGAATTTTTTGAGGATTTTGTGAGTTCAGAATACCGAAAATCACAATGACTATCTCCTTGCATGATCGTTTGGGTACGTTTCAATTCAATGTTCGGATTAAAGCCTTGAATCATTGCTGCGTCTCTACCACAGGAAAGAATGTCTCCCCATTCTTTAAGTCCGAGACGATCATACATCTCTGCAAAAGCACAACGCCGGACGTTAAAGTTCAATTCGTTTTCTTGGCTTGCAAGTATTTCTAGAGAAAGAGAGTCCCCTTGTTGCCAATTTGAAACCGCTTGACCTAGTTCAACCAAAGAATTATTGCCAAGACTTTTTCGGATCATACACCCCGATTGAAAACCAAGATCATGAATAACTTCTTGAGCAATCAATCGAATCTGTTCTTCCCCAAACTTTTCGGCAAAAGCTCGAAGAAATGGACCTAGAATCTTCGCTTCAATTTCTCTTTGTTCTAATAAAGTTAATGCTGTTGGCATCGTTTCTCTCCCGAATCATTTTTTGATTCATTATAGGGATTTCGAGATCGTTAAAATAGACAAAATCGAGTATTCTTATGCCAGTTGAGCTAATGTTTTAAGGATAAATGGCGTTATGAAAAGTAATTGCTATTTCGAGCATTACTCAAATTATTCTTTGATTCTCAGGTACTTGATAAAAATTGTGAAACCGTTCCATTTCAGGAACGTCTTTATAGTAGATTGAAATTGAATGGAATAGTTGAAAAGAAATAAGAATTATCTTGTAATTGTCTCAGAAGAAATTATACTAAAATTATGTAATCAATCCCAAAAGTTAACTATGAATCTTCCAAAATTAGAAAATATACCAGATAATAAATTAGAAATTAGAGTAGAAACTAAAGCAAAAAGCTCTGTTCTAGGTTTATACGAGAGACTAAATACAATTTGGCGCAGAGTATTTCTGCAAAACTATTTATATCAATTCCCCAAACACTTTTTATTTGCCTTCCTAATAGTTCTAGGCATTGTTTTGCTCTATCGATTCAATTTATTGTCTATTCAATCGTCCCCTGTTTTTGCAATATACCCCATGATTTTGCTTTCAGCGATCATTTCCATAGGAATAGGATTCTGGATCTTTTATCGCCAATCTCCTAATTTACAAGAAATTGCGATACTTGTCGACCATCGTTTCGACTTAGCAGAGAGAGTTACCACTGCCTTGTATTTGTCGGAAGAATCAAAAAAAAATCATTCTGTGCAAGTTCAATTATCAGAAAATAAGATGAGTGCTGATTCGATCCATATGTTAGTGATTTCCGATGCTATTTCGAAGTTGAATTCGCTTGAAGTTAAAAAACTTTTCCCAATCTTTGTGCCGAGAAACTGGATTTGGATTCCTGGATTATTCATTCTGGCATTTTTTGGGAATCGCTTTTTAGGGAAGCAATTTTCATTTGGATCTCAAGACAAAGATCATTCAAATGAAATCGTTAAAGATGACAAGGAAAAAGAAAAATCAAATGATTCACGAAAGTTTGATTTTATGAAGAAACGGGAAATCTCCTCACCTGAGGTAGCGAAACTCGAAGCAGAGATAAACGCCCTGTTAGAAGAGATCAAGAATACCTCTCCCCAAGATCGAGATAAAGTTCGTGAACAGATCGAAAAGCTAGGTCAAAAGACAAGAGAATTGCGTGAATTAAAGAATAGTCAGGATAGTGATCTCCGCAAACTTCAGGATCAATTATCAAAGTTGAAATCGGTTGGGGGCGACAATTCTTCTGAAACCGATGCGGTCAAGGAATTTGAAGAGATGCTTCGGAAAAATGATTTAGCGAGTGCTCGAAAACAATTGGAGAAACTGCATGAAGAATTGAAAAAAAATAAACCGAACAAACAAGAAGCGGAGCAGCTTAAACGTGAACTAAAAGATTTACAGGATCAGCTCGAGAAGTTGTCCCGTCGAAAAGAAGAAATCGAAAAACTGCAAAAACTGATCGAAGAAGCAAAAAAGGAAAAAAGGGATTCTCAAACCCTTGAACGCGAGCTGGAAAATTTAAAGAAGGATCTCGAAAAAACGAAAAAACTTGAAGACTTGGCAAAAAAATTAGGGGAACTCAACGAGAGTCTTGATCAAAATCAACTCGAAAAAACTCTGGGTCAGCTCGATGACCTTTCAGAACATATTAAAGGGATTATGGATCAAATGAGAGAAATTGAAGATCTCGAGGGGGAATTAGATCGATTAGAGGAATTAAAGGAATCTTTGTTAAAGCAATTTCGAGTTCTACGAGGAGAAGAAGAGGAGGATAATGATGGAGACGGGGAAAAAAATGAAGACACTGAAGAGATAATCGCGAAAAGATCGAAGAAGAACAACGGCGGATATGGAGCGGGAGAAAGAGATTTAAAGGAAAATGACACGAATTCTAAAGAAGAACGGACGCGAGGAAATTTTGATCCTAAAGGTCAAAAGCGATCAATTGGGTTAACAAATGGTCCGGGATTTGTAAAAAAATCGACACAAGAATTGAAAGAAGAGTTACGCCAAGCTGCCCAAGAAGCACCAAAAGCAATGGATACTCAAAGGTTGAGAAAAGCAGATCAGAATACGGTAAAAGAGTATTTTGAAAGTCTCGAAAAAAATCTAAAAACGAAATAGTCCGAAAAAAGAACAAATTTCTCGAATAAAATAAATTCTTTGTTTATATATTATGTTTATATATTATAGATATAGTATTATAGGAAGATAATGAAAATATATTTAAATCATTTTTCTCCTTTGAAATTTAGAATAATCTAAACCTCTTTTTTCCATTCAATTGATCTCCCAATGATTTTCTAGTGATCATTCCAATGATCTATGTGCCAAAATAAGATTCCCAAAGCCTATGATTACCTTTAAGAATCTTTACGAACTTGACGATGATGCTCAGGGCGAAAATAAGAACCCTATGGATCATAGATACCATTAAGAATCGCTACGAACCTGCCTTTGATGAAAAATCCTTGCAAAAGAGAGGTTTTTACTCGTTGCCATATTTGCAGTTGATCTACAAAATAAGAGTAAAAGAAAAATGTAACAAACAAGGAATCATTCATGTCGAATACTTTTGGTACTAAAGCAAAATTAAAAGTAAATCAAACCGATTTTACTTATTACGATCTACCAACGCTTGCGCGGACGTTCCCAACTGTATCTCAGTTACCCTTTTCGCTAAAGATTCTCTTAGAAAATCTTTTACGATGTGAAAATGGTCTCTCCGTACGAAAAGAGGATATAATCGCTTTAGCGAACTGGAATCCAAAAGCCGAACCAGATACCGAAATTGCATTTACCCCAAGTCGGGTACTTATGCAGGATTTTACCGGTGTGCCCGCGATCGTTGATTTGGCAGCAATGCGCGATGCAATGAAACGGTTGGGGGGAGATCCCAAAAAGATCAATCCACTTCAACCTGCGGAACTTGTGATCGATCACTCAGTCCAGGTAGATGAATTTGGATCGAGCAGTGCGTTCGTACAAAATACCGAACTGGAATATCAGCGGAACCAAGAACGATATGTTTTTCTTCGCTGGGGGCAGAACAGTTTCCAGAACTTCAGAGTAGTTCCACCGCAAACGGGGATTGTTCATCAGGTCAATCTAGAATATCTTGCTCGAGTTGTTTTTCTAGATCCTTCAACTTCAACCCTTTATCCAGATACACTGGTGGGAACCGATTCGCATACGACGATGGTGAATGGTCTGGGAGTGCTTGGATGGGGTGTTGGGGGTATTGAAGCCGAAGCGGCGATGCTCGGCCAGCCGGTAAGTATGTTGATCCCCCAGGTTGTGGGATTCAAACTGAGCGGTAAATTGCCTCAAGGTACAACGGCAACGGATTTAGTACTTACTATCACTCAGATCCTTCGAAAACGGGGTGTCGTTGGGAAATTCGTAGAATTCTTTGGCCCAGGTATTTCCGAATTGTCCTTAGCAGATCGTGCTACTATCGCCAATATGGCGCCAGAATATGGTGCTACTTGTGGTATTTTCCCAGTTGATCATGAAACTTTGAAGTATCTCAAAACAACGAATCGGAATGCAAATCAGATTCAGGTCGTTGAGGAATATTTCAAAAAGCAAGAGATGTTCCATACCAAAGATTCTCCCATTTCGATGTATAGCGATGTACTTGAATTGAATCTAGGGACTGTCGAACCATCTCTAGCAGGGCCATCGCGACCGCAAGATCGGGTCGCCCTCAAAAATGTTCAAACTTCTTTTGGTGATGCTCTAGGGAAATTAAAAGAATCGGCTAAAAAAGCAATTCCGACTCTTCTCTCTTCTGGTGGAACGGTGGTAATGCCGGGTTACCACGATACCCAAGGGCTGAAGGATGGATCGGTGGTTATTGCGGCCATTACCAGTTGTACCAATACCTCCAACCCATCGGTGATGGTAGCTGCCGGGCTGCTAGCTAAAAAAGCAATCGATCGTGGTTTGCAAACCAAATCTTGGGTGAAGACTAGTTTGGCTCCGGGTTCCAAAGTCGTTCACGATTATCTGGTAAAAGCCGGTTTACTTAAATACTTAGAGAGTTTACATTTCCATATTGTTGGCTATGGTTGCACAACCTGTATTGGCAATAGTGGACCACTTCCCAAAGGATTTTCAGAGAGGATTCGGGCAGAGGGGTTAGTAGTCGCTTCGGTCTTGAGTGGTAATCGAAATTTTGAAGGGCGGGTTCATCCTGATGTCCGAGCTAACTACTTAGCTTCCCCGCCGTTAGTAGTCGCTTATGCTCTTACGGGAAAAATCACTATCGATTGGGACAATGAACCGATTGGTAACGACTCATCCGGTTTACCTGTTTATCTCCGCGATATCTGGCCTTCGCAAGAAGAGGTGAATGCTACGTTGCGAACGGCTATCACTCAAGAACAATTTGCATCGATTTATAATCAAGTTTTTCTAGGAGATGAACACTGGCAATCGCTGAGCATCCCTTCTGGAGATCTGTTTGCTTGGAATAACGATTCGACCTATATCAAAAATCCTCCATTTTTTGAAGGGATGACGAAGACTCCTCCGGGTGTCAAAAAAATCCAAAACGCTCGCGTACTTGCAGTTTTGGGCGATAGTATCACAACAGATCATATTTCGCCTGCGGGTTCAATTAAATTGGATAGCCCAGCAGGGCAGTATTTGATCAATCGGGG
>JAKBAI010000288.1 GCA_021809185.1 Planctomycetota bacterium | reverse complement strand
TTTTAGTTTTCTGCCGAATTACCCCCTTGGTAAAGGACCATAAAATATCGACTCCCATCGGTTGTTGAACAGCGTAAACATTAGTTCCTATCTCGATAGGAGGCTCTTTCGTCGAAGGGGTTTTTACTTCTTTACCCCTTTGATTCTCCGCTGATTTTACGGTCGCTTTGACGATCGGAAATGCCGGTAAGGAGTGAACTGAATTTGGGAGAGATTTAACCTGAATAATAGCAAGATCTCTCCCCTTGTCACGGCACAACACCACCCCCTTTTGTCTTGTCCCATGCTGATACATCCCCAGACGATCCTGATAAAAATCGATTTCCGCTATTAATCGATCACGATCCCAGCTAGGGAATTGAACTTCAATCGTATTCAGCTCATCCAAACCAGATGCGGTGGTTAAAATTAGGCAATTCTCTCGATCAAAAACAAACCCCGATTGCCTAAATTGATTAGATCGTGGTTGAATCCAGACCGTTGCACGGGCAAGCCGATCATACAATTTCTCGTTTAATTGCTTTTTCTGATTTTCGAGGATTCCATTTTCGATTTTTGCATTTTCAGCAGGAAATAAGATTGGAGTTTTTCCTTTATTTGCTTTTGGAAGTACTGGTGATTTGATGATCTTCGCAGGAGAATCGCTGGCTCGATTTTGCTTTTTAATGAACGACTGCACCTGGTGCGTTGGTATGGCCATACACATCCCGGAACAACTTGGGCGATAACCGGTAACCACCCCGATTACCTCTCCATAAGAATTCAAAAGAGGTGAACCGCTATCCCCTTCATAAACCGGATTGCTGGCAAATAACCACGTCGCATTTTTTGCTAATCCTTGCCCGCGATGAAAATACCCTTCCGCTAATTTCCCCTGCTGATGTACATACCCTTCGTTAAATATCCACAGATTGTCGCAATCCCCACGTTGACCGATCGACCAAGTATAGTCCCCTGGATTTGCTGTTTTTTTTGCTTGGCGCAACTCTATTGAACCTTCCGGAACTGATTCCGCTTCGATACAAGCAAGATCGCTTTCGAATTGTCGAGCGACCACTCTCCCCTTGACCCAGTACCCCCTTTTCGTGAGCTGTTCTTGCTGCCCTAAATAATATTCCTTTTCAACAATCAATCCTTGCTCCCAGATAGGAAAGATCAAATCGACCTGTTTCGCTTCCCCAACAACATGGGCATTGGTGATAATTCTTTTGCTAATCTTATCGACCATCCAACCACTTCCCTTACCTTCCGACCCCGCTACGATCCAAACAATTCCATGCTGAACCCGATTCAAATTCTCTTTGGAAATCTTGCCTTGGGGATGATGATTCGATCCAGATTCGGTCGACTCCTTTGCGTATGTTGACGTATTCGATACTAAAATAGAATCACAAGTAAAACCCCAAATGAAAATGAATCCCCAAATGAAAATGAATCCCAATACCCATAGAGACCTTCTTTCGTCCCCTTTTAGATCACGAAATGGATCAGGAGATTTATCAGAAGGTTGATTAAAACTCGACAGTAAACTGGATTTAGTTCTCGAATCAACACCTGATTCAGTGGAGGAGATATTCTGAACCACTGAAACGAGAATAGGTAATGAATACATTCGATATCATCTACATTTTGTTTGATAAAAGTTCGAAATTCATGAGAAAAGCTCTCATTCTAAGAGTGCCTCTCTATGAATGTTTTCCCATGAATATTTGCTTTTAAGAACCTTTTTTAGGATTTTCAGTTTCCTAAAACATAATGGCCTATAACTTAACAACGTCTGAGAACCCAGTTTCGATTCTGTAAATCCCCAAAAACTTTTTGTATCAATTTTCGTCAGATCTGATATACTGAATAAATAAATGAATTATTTTGTTTCGATATTTTCAGAAAATGAATGTCACTGAAAGTTGCTCTCTAATTTTAGAATTTTTTTCATAATTTTTTTCATAGTTTTCTATTTTGGCATTCTATCTTTGCTTGAAATCGGTCGGAGAACGAATTATGGTAATGGATTTAGAAACATCTACTTACGATCTGCATCGAAAAAATAATCGTCGGAATTCCTCTTTTTATTCCTGGATTCAAATCGTTTTCCAGATTCCATTCATTCTTTCTTTTATATTTTTGAGAGTCGTTTTCGATTTGGGAAAACGATTGACACCTTTTTCGAGTTTCTCAGAATTATTGAGATATCATCGTTTAATCGGAGCGAAATGGCTACTCTATTTACCCCTCTTTTGTTTTATCTCGATGTTAGCGAATCAGTTTGGGAATCAGAGTTTGGCAAATTCACAACCACAAAACTCGGCTTTCTTAAAGATCGCTCAGGATCGAATGATCATACCACAAAGCAATGCTAGTTCCTGGCATAGATCCGAGGATTCAAAAAAAACAGAGAAAGGGATCAAATCAGAAAAAAAATCAGAGAAATCTAAAGAGCATCCCAATAACTCCGTCCCCCAAAAAACCGATCCTGTCCCAGAGAAATCAGATTATGAAACCAAACTTCAAGAACAAATCGAGACGATCAAAAATGCAAAACTGCCGCTTGACGAAAAAGTTTTAGTCGAATATATTCAAAATAATACTCTACAACCCGAACTGCGTTCCCGCCTCTTAGAAGCCTATGAACGATTGTCATCGGAAGATTTCGATGAGCGCGAAAAAGCACAAAATTTCTTTCTGGAAGCGGGCGGCAAATCGTTCCCGATCTTAAATATCGTTAAAGGTTCCGAAGAGGATCCGGAATTGACCTATCGGCGCGGACTCATCCTAGAAAAGCTCAAATTGGATGTTGAGCAAACAAAAATAGCTGCGATCTGCTTCTGGTTAGCTCATCATCAAAGTAAAAAGGCTTTTGAAGTCATTTTTAATTATGCGCTGAATACCATTCACGATGATTGGTTCCAAGACGATTTGATCGAGTCCATGGTAACTCTGAATAATGGAGTTGCCAGAGTAAATCCTCTACTTCTAAAAAATATGAATTCTCCTTTAGCTTCAACCCGGCTCTTAGCTACGAAAATTTATACCCAATTGGATCACCCTGATTTGGCAGTTCTCAAATCTTTTTATCAAGAAAAAGATTTGGCCATTCGCTATTTAATTCTCAAAGCTTCTGTAAAACAAGGAGAAAAAAGTGCGATGCCCCTATATCTTGCCTTGATCGAAGAAGCCCCGATCGAAATAGCCTTTCAAATCGAAGACCATTTGTATCAGATCGTGGATGAGAATCGACCTAAAATCATTTCGTTGCAAGCCGAAAAGGATAAACGGAAAGAGTGCCGAAAAAATTGGGAAGATTGGTGGAATAAAAACGAAAAAATCGTAAATCTTGTTAAACAAAATAGCTCAACCAAACTAAAAGGGATAACCATGATTTTAGAGGTTGATGGGGTAAATCTTCTCGGGAGAAATGGGGCTTTAGGAAATGGTCGAGTCTGGCAATGTGGCCGTAATGGCCAGCAGATTCGTGAATGGAATAATGTTAGTGGACCCGTCGATATTCAAAGAATGGCCAACGATCACTTTTTGCTTGCTGAATATTATGCCAGTCGAGTTACCGAACGAGATATTATGGGAAAAATCATCTGGGAATCTCCTAGATTTAATAGTAACGTCGTCGCCGCGCAGAAATTACCTGGAGGGAATATTTTGGTTTCAACCATGAACAGTGTTTTCGAGGTTGATCGAGCCGGCAAAAACGTAGGCGATCCCTATCCAATCCCCTCGGGAACCATTTATCAAGCCCGGAGACATAAGAATGGGCAGACCTATATCCTTGGTGGCAATGAATTGATTGTAGTTGCTCCATCGAAGAAAATTACTCATCGCATTCCTGTTCCGGGTCAATCAGGCTGGTCCGGTTTTGATTTTCTTTCGAATGGAAATTTCTTAATCGCGCGCTATACTTCAAGTACGATTGAGGAAATCGATCGCCAGGGAAAGGTCAAGTCGAGTTCCCGATACAATCTGCAACCAACACGAGTGCAAATCTTGGATTCTCAACGGACTCTCGTTGCGGGTGGAAATACGAATGAAGTCATCGAATTCGGTCCAAATAACAAGGTGATCTGGAAAGTTAAAACCCAGGGGCGACCTTTTGCGGTCTTACGCTACTGATTTTATACTTAGGTTATCCCTATGAGCATGATCCAATGGAATTACCCAAGTCAACTGGCAATTTTAATCGATATTACTCAAAATAACTTTTGTCCTGTCAATACAGGTAATTGTTTGTCCCCCCAAGATAATGCTTGAATGAGAATCTGAATGAATTTAGATACGATTCACGAACTTTTTTTGGATGGTTCCATCCAAGCCGCTTTTTCTCTTCTCAAAGAATATCAATCTAGCCAATCGGATTCGCTTGAACTAATGATTTTGGAATGGGAAATGAAACTTTTCTTGGGTCACTATTCCGAACTCCAAGAGCGAATTTCCTCAGATCTCAAGAAATTCCGCAAAGATAATCGATCCGTTTCGGAGCCAAAGAATTCCGGTATTCAAAACAAAAAATTGACACTCGAAGGATTAGATGGTCTAGAAGAGGAATGGCAAGAGTTATTGATTGGATTACAAAAGCGACAACAGTTGATGACCGATAGCGAACCGTCCTGGTTCGATCCGCCAAGCATTCATTTGCAATACCGCTGGAAAGCGATTCAAAATCTGCGAAAAAAAAAATATCGGAAGGCCCAAGAGCAGCTCGATCGTGCCGATATGCGTGTCCCGGAACTAACTGGGTTTTTAGATGGGAGTGGCTTTACGGAACTGCGCGATAGCGATGACCGTTTTGCCTCGATCCTAGAAGTTCTCCTAGGTGATAGTTATCTGTGGATCGAGTGGGAGAAAATTCACAAGATTAGACTTTTACCAGCGAATAATTTGCGTGATCGATATGTTCGACCGATCTTGTTAGAATTGCATAACCGCCAATCTTATGAAGGATGGTTACCCCTGTTATACCCGGACTCGCAAAATCATGATAATTCGCTCGTCGTGATAGGAGAGATGTGCGAATGGGATGCCCATCCTGCAGGCCCTATTTTTTGCTGGGGCTGTAAACAACTGAATATCGATAGCGAACTATATCCGTTCGCGGATATTACACAACTGGAATTCCGCCCGCAGCTCGCTCCAATTGCTCAATAGCTCGATACGCTGCTTTTCTAACCTCTTCATCTGAATCTCGGCAACACTCCAAGAGCTGCTGGACAACCTCTTCATCTAAATATCTCATCTGCCCGATAAAATTAATCACCCGCTCGCGAACCAACGGATTGAAATGCTTTAATAGCGGGCTTAAATAATTGACACATGCCGGACCAATTTTGCGTAAACAGGCACGAACCGTAATCCAGATCCGGCACTCCATCGATTGCAGCATCTCGATCAAAAGAGGAATCGCAGGTTCTGCAGCAGGACCAACTTTTCCAAGGGAGTTTACCGCTTCCATTCGCACTACCGGATCGTTATCACCTAGCGCATGGATTAAAGTATCCAGTGCTAGCAAAGATTCTTCGCCGTACTCTGCTAAAACCCGGACTGCTCGCCGGCGGACCGTTTCATTCGGATCCATCGCCGCTCTTAGAT
>JAKBAI010000048.1 GCA_021809185.1 Planctomycetota bacterium | reverse complement strand
CGGTGACCATACCTGAATGATCCCTCCCGTTTCCATTCCGAACACGGTCGAAAAGGATTCAGGGCCGATGATAGTACTTTCAGTGCGAAAGTAGGTTATTGCCGGATTTTTAAAAACCCCTGTTTATCAGGGGTTTTTTTTATGCCCTTTTTTCACTTTTCTTTGATCTTTCTTTTTCTTTCATTATTCATTTGTTCATTTTTTTACTTTAATTCTCCTTTTATTTGTCTTTTATGGTCTTTTAACATCCTTTATTTTGATTTCTCTGGAAGTTTCTCCATCACGATTCCCAAACCAAAGGGCAATCACAATATTTTCGCAGACTGGGCGATTACAGAATCAAGGGGTTAACACCCCCCGCTCGCCTTGCTAACGAACACCGCTAATCGACTTAATCCTTGATTCGTTCTCAAAGCTGCCACCGTGACAAGGCGAGTGGGGGACGTGAGTTCACTGATTCTTACTTGGTCGATAATGCCGCCGAGACAAGGCGAGCGGGGGACGTAAGTCTCCTGCTTCTATATGGATTCAACATATTCTCCTCTTTTCATCCTTAATATAAACCTGATACTGAGGAATTTCGTCATTTTTTTTGCACCAGTTTCTGTCCTCAATGCCGCTTATTGGATTATGGGTGACTGAAAAAGATCACAGGAGGGAGAACCGAAAAGGGAAAAGTTGAACTTTTCTGAAAAGAATCAGTGAACTTGAACTTTTTGTTCTAATCTAGTATTATGTATGGAGGATAGACGTTTAATTTAAGGACACCAACAGCATTATTTACACCTAACAAAAAAATGGTGTCCTGTTTTTATTAGATGGTAATACTTTAGTCGGATAACGAAACGAGATTGCTTTTTACCATCGGAAAATTTTCTAACAAAGGAATATTTGTTTTCCTTTTAGAATTGAATCTGTTCTGAAAAAGTTGTATTTTTCATTGTTTATAATTACTTCGTTCTTGAATATTGAATTGGTTTCGGTTATCCTAAATCGGGTTCCAATCAGCTTAGTTTTTTCATTTACATATAATTTTAATACGATTCATAGGAATTTTGTCCATGTCTTTAATATTACCGAAATTGATTGCCAAAGGAGCCTATACTTGGAACGGGGCGGTATCGAATGCGACCACAGGTACTGAAAAGTTTGTGGCAATCCTTGATTATTTTGCCAAAGCAGGAACCTACACCTGCCGACCACAAGAGCTAGTTGATAAGGACATGGGCCAAATTTTTTCTGATGATGCCGCAACGGCTCTCCAGATCGTTTTTGGGTTGCGCTTAATTACTCGCCAACCGTTGTCCGTGGAAGGTATTGAAGAAGTGCAGACCGGTTACGGTCGTAAAGATGAGTTTTATAAGTCGATTGTTTGGTTACATCATAACCATCCGGACATGCTTTATCGCAATCTCCATCTCATTCCTGTATTTGGCTGCTGGAAAGATCTTCTCCAGGAACCGCTAATCCAAGTATTGGAACGGGAGAACGTCTATGCCTTGATCAAAGAATCTCTCCAGAACCCGTTGTTGCTTAAATATCTGCCCCAGATCCGGAGTAAATCTCACATCCGTAGTGACCGGGATGCTCAGCGTGTTGCCTGGGCTAAAGGATTGTGCCGCTATTTGCAAATAAGCGAAAAAGAGTATCGCCAGTTGAAAAAATCTGGACCTGCCCATCATTGGCAGCGGCAGATGAGTTCTCAGCAATGGGACAAAATCAACTTTTCTGGCATTCCCGGCAAAGCGATGTTTTTGCATAACAGCCAACATGGACGCGACAAGAAAACGGTTTTCGAAAGACATGATCAGGTCGCGCGTTTGACCGAATGGGTTTTACAACAGCAAACAGTGAAGTTCACGGGCTATCCCTATGAATTAACACGAGCAGCGAAGGGGAAGATTTCTCTCGTGCAAAAACTGATCTTCAATAAGCAATTTGAAACTTTGCTAGAACCGTTGAAAAATCACTCTCTGGGAAATGTCTTAGCCTGTCTAGATACTAGTGGATCGATGGGTTGCCATGTTTTTCAGGAAATAAGTGCCTTTGATATTTGTATCAGTATGGGGCTTGTCTTTAGTGCTATGAATTTTGGCTATTTCAAAGATGTGGTTGTCGCTTTTGACTCCCAGAGTCGTTTAGTCAAACTGCAAGGGGATTTTTATACACGATTACATCATCTACTTACGATGGAAACTGCCATGGGATCGACCAACTTCCAAAGCGTTATCGATCTACTGGTGCAGATCCGTGAAGAGAATCCAGAAATCCCTGCCGATCAATATCCAGAAACGTTACTGATTATCAGTGATATGCAATTCAACCCTACCGGAGACAATCGAAAGACGAACTATGAAGTAGCCATGGCTCGTTTACGAAGTGTTGGTTTGCAGGACATCCGGATTATCTGGTGGTATGTGAACGGTGCAAGTACCGATTTCCCTTCGCAGATGAATGATAAAGGCGTTTATATGATCGGAGGGTTTGATCCCACCAATTTAAAAGCTCTGATGGGTCTTAGCTCGGAGAATGAAAGTTCACCCAAGAAAGATTTTATCGCAGCGGACAAGGTAACTGAAACCCCTTTAAATGGGTTGAAGAATTTTTTGTCTCAGCCGATATTCAGTCTGATTCAGTGAATTCTCTAAGATATTCATTTAACTAGAAATATTACTTGAGTTTCTTACTTGTATCAATCTTACTTGTGGATAATTCTGATTTTAGATTACCCACATACACCGATCTTCTCGTCTCGAAGATTTGCCAAGGAAGCGTGATTAAGGTTTGAAACCAGGTGAAGCAATCCAGGAGCGAAGCCATTGGCCTGATTGCGTATTCCAGACATGGATCTCTCCAGAAAAGCCAGCAGCGAGGAGGCGATTATTGGCGGGATCGAAATCGAGGGTGTATAACCAATCCGGTTTCGTGGATGGGGTTTGCCAGTTTCGCACAAATTTGTCATTATTAAGATCGAATTCCCGGACAATTCCATCTTCACTAGAAGCGAAGAGATGTTTATTGCTAATAAGCAATTGAAAAATCTTCTTGGCTGGTGAATATTCCAGAAAATGCGTATGCCCCGCTTTGGCAAAACGGGATTCCATTTCAATCGCTGTGCCACTTTCTTCTTTCGCTTTAGCGATATTCCAGCGGCGAATGGCTGTGCCACTCCCTGCAGAGTAAAGTTCATTTTCATAAGCCTTTAAAGCATAAATCGGAAACGATCCCGCGAATGGGGCAAATGCTCGGCGGTGACCGTTATAGGTGGTGAATAGATTACCCGTTTTGCTATCGAGAACTTTTACCACTTTATCTTTACCCGCAGAAGCTATGAATTTCTGATCACTACTGAAAGCAACGCCGGTCACCCAATCGGAATGAAGTTTAGAGGTCCAAATTTCCTGATGCTTATTTAAATCATACAGATGAATCGATCGATCGGCGGAGCCGAGAACGATTCTGTCACCGCTGGCACTCCAATCGCAGCAAAAGATCACATCGGTAAAGGAGATCGGAATTTTTTGTAAGTTATTATTCGAGACATCGAGAATGAATGCTGCTCCTGATTCCCCCGGTGCACCGCCAGCGATCAACAGATGAGTCCGCTGATGGTTCCAGTCCAGAACCTGAATTTTCTGAGGTAAATTGCCATATCGGCGTAATAATGAGCCGGTATGAATGTCCCATTGCGTTATTTCATGATGCCCGCCTGCATAAACAGATTTGCCATCGGCGGCGATTTTCAAAGCAAAGATCGGGATTTTATGAGGGTAAATTTGTGGTGCGGGAGGATAGCTGGTCGCCGCTAGCAAGGTCGAAAATTCTGTTTGGTGATCCACCCCATCGGATGTAGCTCCTTTGGCAATCCAATTCTTAATGCTAGCGATTTCCAGTGGGGAGAGTGGATCGTCTCCAGGGGGCATTCGCTCATCGGCATCTTGGCTTTCAATCCTTTGCAACAGCAACGATTTTTCTGGTTTGAAGGGAACAATCGGATCTTCTCCGCTTTTCCCCTGCTTGAATAACTGGGCAAAAGTCCCTAGTTGATAGCCCCCTTTCTTTTTCATGTTGCTATGGCATCCAGAACATTTTTTGACCAGAATAGGAATTACTTCTGATTTAAATGAAGAAGTAGGTGGGGCAGGCGGAGCAGCAGCTCGGAGGGATTTTTCATCCAATGAATTCAAGATCAAACTAGCGGCTATAATAGCGATAAAAAAAGGGGAGACAGTATACTTTGATCGATCCACGTTCCAATACTCCGGTTCAAAATATAGCAGATATTTTTGTATAGTAGCTTCTATTTCAAAAGCTTGTAATACCGGCTATTCGTCAAGGCAAACCCCTTTCTATTGAGGTTTGCTATCTTATCAATTTTTTTATCCGATGGTTACTTATTTAGGGGTAATATTTTTTTTTATTTTGTAGAAACATTTTATGGGATCATCTGCATTTCTCTATCATCTGCATTTCTATGTCCAGTTTCCTCTTTTCGAAAAAATTCGAGAAGAAGAAAAGGAAGATGATTAGTGCTGAAAGAGGAATTCACGATTATTTAGTAGTGACCAGATAATATCCCGAATCGCCATCGAGCGATCAGGTTTGCTAGATACGTAGTGCTGAATAATGGCCATCTCTTTGGCGGTGGCATGGCGAGATAAGGCATTGATATACAAGCTGTTTACCCAATCAAATTCTTTCTCTTTAGCGTATTGGTTAGCCGCTTGAGTAATTTTTGTGCTAATCGTATCGCTATTTAGAAGTTGTAACATTTGCTGGATGGTCGGTTCATTCGAGCGTTCGCAAGCACACGGGGATTCCCGCAGTGGTTGACCAAATGTTTTCATGAACGAATTTTGCATTGGCAGATAACGCTGTGTTGCATAATCTTGGCGAGAATTCAAGCGCTCAATCTGAGAATCGATCGATTTCATGGTCGAATCCGATTCTTCTTGCCATTGACGGATCGACAATGTTTGAGTGGCGGTTCGCTTTTCGGGAGGGATTTTAAGAATTTGTAACCGATCTTGAGGAAAATGGCGAACTATTTTTTGTTCGGCATTTCCCGCAATCCAATTGATAGGCAGATTACGTTCTTTTTGTGCTAGAGTGAACGAAACACAAACATCGTTTTCGCCATTTTGTAATTCCAGATCAAATATCGATGGGGTTATTTGCCGCGGATTTGCTTTTTTGGCAGAAGCTCGTTGCTTGACCGGTTTCCGGTTTAGCCAGACTTGAACTGTTCCGCGATGAGTGATCGTTAGAGCGAGTTTTTGTTTATTTTTGGCAGTAACTGTTTGGGTTAAATAGATCTTTCCAGTTCCCATGATAGGTGAAAAATCGATTTTTTCCTGTTCACCCAAAGGTATTGGGATCAACTCCTGAACGCGATTCGCTGAACTTTTTTGTACAAAAAGATCGCTGGTCGATTGATCCTCTTTTACTGGATCTAACTTAGCATTCTTATTCTTCGGTTTTGCTGGCAGGGGGGCGACTATTTTGGTCCGGTACCAGAGTCCAGTTACAACATCGATATTGTTGAAATAATGGAGTTGGCTTTCTTCCCATTTTTGCCGATTTTTTTGTAATTGCAATAATTGGCTCTGCCGCTTGTCTTGTAATTCCTGGCTCTTGAGAGTAATTTCTTTATCGCTTTTCAACGAATAACAGACCTGGCCAATCCCATCAGCGAGCTGTTCCGCACTCAATCGGCGGATGAGGCCATGAGCGAAGTATTTCTCGAATTCCTCCTTTTGATTCCAACGGTTTGTTGCGGTGCTTCGTTGATAGGCTTGGCTCAAACAGATATAGCGGATGAGAGCTTTACGATTATAACCGGATTGACGAAAATACTCGGCTAAAAGATCGAGCAGAGGACCATTGGCCGGGGGATTCGACGAGCGAAAGTCATCGACCGGATGAACAATGCCGCGACCGAACAGATTGGCCCAGATGCGATTGGCTTCCACATGCGCAAAAAACGGATTGTTTTTCTGTAATAACCATGCGCTGAATAGCTCACGCCGATCTTTGTATTCTTTGTTGGTGTCATTCAAGCCCCATGGTTTCATCTCTTTTTTCGAGCCGGGGTGCATTGTTTCGCCGTTTTGGGTTACTTCGACCTGATGATCTTTGAGATCGAGGCGAACAAAAGCGGCCTGGATGCTATAGTAATCGTTTTGGGTCCATTTTTCATATGGATGATTGTGGCATTTAGCGCAATTGATTCGCGACCCGAGAAATAGTTGCGCCGTTGTCTCCGTTAGATCATCGCGATTCGTTGCCGTAAAGAAATAATTCGATGGTGGGTTCGCTATTCCATTCCCTTTGGCCGTTAATATTTCTTTGGCAAAACGATCGAACGGCATATTCGTCCGGAAAGCTTCGATTATCCAACGCGAAAATGATTCCGCATAGGGTTTGCTTAATTTTTGCGGATTGACACGGAATAGATCTGCTGTGCGTAATGCCCAGAATCGTGCGTAAGCATCACTTGCTAGCAGTTGATCGACAATAATAGTCCGTTTCTCAGGTCGAGTATCTTTGAGAAATGTCTCAACGATTTCTCGATCCGGCAGTAGCCCCGTTAAATCGAGATAGATTCGTCGAATGAATACTTCATCCGAACAAACCGGACTAGGTAGAATCCCCAGAGTTTTCAGTTGTTGATTGATTTTTTGATCGATGGGGTGTTGTGCTTCAGGTTCAGACCATACGAAGTCGGTTTGGTCTTCCACTACCGTAATCAAAATAGATTCGAGCTGATCCAGATACCGAACCGTGGCCGCAGCAACGCCCCGTTTCAAACCGGTGATTAATCCCTGTGGACTAATTTTGATAATCTCTTTATCCGAGACATCATAGGTGCAAATTGATGTTACGTCTTTTTCTTGTTTGTTCTGGGACGTTGCGGTAATTCGAAGCTGTTGTTGGGCGTTCGGTAATCGAATTACTCTGCTGGATGCAGGCCCTATAGTGATTTTTTGACAGCTCGGTGAGTTTTCGCTGCGGCCAGATCCCCCTTCGGCAATCCAATCTCTCAATATCTGGTAGCCAATATCCTGTTTATCTAACTTCTTGCCACCCACGTGACTAATTTCTAGTAATGGTTTACGAAGAATTAAACTCGATTCTGGAGCAATAATATCGGTTCGCCGATTCAGCCCATCTCTTGTCAACGATTCTTCATCAATGCTCGGATCGTAGCCAAATAGCGATAGATTGAAACCCCCCTTCCCTTGTGGAGAACCATGGCAAGAACCGCTATTGCAGCCCTGCCGAGTGAGAATTGCTATCACTTCACTAGCAAAATCGATGGGTGCCGGTTTGCCTAACTTCTCAACGTTGATAGGAACGATCGTCGATTTATGATTATATTCGATCTGTAAAATCCCTTTGCCTTCGCGCAAAGGTTTAACGATTCCGTTTTCTATTTTGGCTAGATCAGCAGGGAGAATTTGAAACTGGCTCGAATGAGTTATATCGGTTTCTCCAGCAGAACCAATCTGAGTAACTACCATCTGAATCTGGTCTCGTTTATTATTCAGATGAATTATTTTGGGGTCGACAGCAAGCTGGCTCCCCAAAGAGTTCGATTCTTGCTTTTGGGGCTTTGGTCGTAGTGGAGAGGTATTCATTTCGGGTAGGGTCGATCCCTCTTTTGATTTTTGAGAGGGGGAAACCTTTGGAGCTTGATCGCTATCTAAATAGCCAGAGAATCCTCTGGAGTAGGCAAAAGATTCGTCGATGATTGAAAAAAAGATCGAGACGATTACACCGATAGCACCTACCAGGAAAAAAAAGAGTTTCCCAGTTTCTTTCCTTTTTGTGTAAACAGATTTACAATCATTTCCTACAGGCATCCGTTTGGTCTCCACTTAAAATATCTTGTTAATAATATCTTGTTAATAATATCTTGTTAATAATATCTTGTTAATCGAGAAGAGAGGATAAAGTAAATGACTCAGGGGAATCCGTTCGGCAACTCGATGCTAAACGGATTCGCGAAAAGGAGTCGATATATTTTTAATTCTGTTTTATGGAACAGCTGACCTATAAATCCTTTTGATACTCAGATCGAAGTTAGTAAAATATTGCTTCAAAAATATCTGGGTTTTTATAGTTAAGCTAATTCGGGGATCGGGTTCCCATCTTTGGATAGATAAATAGGTCTACCAGAGGGAGTAACGAGAGGTTTTGTTCGATCAATCCCTAATTTTTCGTAAATCGTAGCAGCATAATCTTCGATTGTATAGGCTTTGCTACTGGTGATGTACCCGCCTGAGGAATCGGTGGAACCTACAACCTGGCCCCCGGGTACCCCTGCACCGGCAAATGCAAACGAGAAGGCGTGTACCCAATGATCACGTCCCAGTCGTTCATTCATTTTTGGGGTGCGACCAAATTCGGTAACAAAACAGATTAGAGTATCCTGAAGTAACCCGCGATCGTTCATGTCTTCGATTAAAGTTGCTAGAGCACGATCGGTACTCCCCATCATCGGTTCGGTGCCTATTCCCCAGCGTCCTGCCCCTGGTCCCCCGCCTTTAATTTCTGTTGAATTTTTGGAGTAAATAAAATCGTGGTGGTCCCAATTCATATTTCCTCCTTTTGGATATTGCGAGCTTGGCGGTTCTCGAACATCTAAAGTTACGAAACGAACCCCCGATTCGATCAGTTTTCTTCCCAATAAATAACACTGCCCGCGATGCCCCAGTCCGTATTTTTCCCGTATTTTTAACGGTTCACTTGCTAGATCGAATGCTTTGCGTGTCGCTGGGCTGGTTAACATCTCTTCAGCTTGTTGACGCAAAGAAAGCACCATCGATGACTCTTTACAATGGTCCCCACCCGGTAATTGAACATCCAGCTGACTCAACAAGTCGGCTCGGTCATGAAATCGGCCCGGATCGATACCATTCAGATTCAGATTGGGAACGGTCCAATTCGGTAAATGAGGTTGACCGCCTGTTTTGAATACCTGATGCTGTGAGGGCAAAAAGCCAATTTTTGTATTATAATGCTGTTCGCTTGTTCCTGGAACCATAATATTAGAGGGGAGATTTTTGGCGACCGTCCCAAGTCGATAAGAGACCACCGAACTTATATCGGGCATTACTTCGGGACCACCCGGAACTTCCCCGGAAAAAATGTACTGAGATCCTTTCGGATGACTATCTCCAACACCTACTTTCTGGGTCATACAACGAATAACCGTGAGATGATTCGCTACTCGACTACCCGTTTCTTTTAATAATTCTGTAAAATTCATTCCAGGAACACGGGTTTGAATGGGCCGAAAAGGGGAACGATGCTCGACAATCGCATCCGGTTTCGGATCCCAAGTATCCATTTGCGATAATCCCCCTTGTTCAAAAATGACCAATACAGATTTGGCTTTCGCAGATTTACTTGATTTCCCTTTTGTTGGAGAAAGATCTGTTTTGTCTTTGGCATTCCCCCGCTCTGACCATGAAATCGGATAGTATCCAGGTAACCCGATTAAACCGCATACTCCAAGGGTTAAAAAATTTCGACGATGTAGCACTATTTTTGTCCTTTCTTGTAAAGGATGATTTTACAATGGCAGTTGCTGTTGGGAATGATTGAATATCGATCTATTTTTGGCATGAAACGATTTCTTCTTATTCCTTAACACTAATTGACGTATAAAGTTCTGGAAACAATCTTTTGTTAGAGAGAGGGAGAATAACTGTTTTGATTCGATTATAACTTTGATCGTTTTTACTAAGAAATATCTATTCATCTATTTCATTAGATACCGAAAATAATCGATCGATATCAAAGGAAATTCATAATATTTTCACTATTTTGAAAACACTCTATTTTTGAAATCACAAATTAACAACAGAAATCTTTCCAAGAAAAGATTTTTTGGGTAGGTAGATTAATTCTAGCCGACTTTTATCTGATCGTCAACCAAACTCCTAATTTTCTTCAGGAGAGAATTGATTGATGATCTGGAGATGGAATAAGGATGAACGATTGATTATGTTTCTTTGAATGAACTGGGTGTTTTTAGCAAATGATATGTATTCTTATTGATGATTTACGGAGTTCGTTTCAACAATACCGGGATCTGAATGGATGAGGTTTTGAATCGATTTAATTTTTTTATCGTACCGATGATCGATCAAGAGCTGAAGCCAACGTGGAAAAAGTTTATAGATTGCGTAACGCCGGGACTCTCCGATATAAACTTCGTCCATCGGTTGTATAAAAATAGGGGGGGATTGGTGATCTGGATCAAGAAGAGAGCCAATATCCACAGAAATGATCTGAGGATTTTTTTGATTTAGTATTTGCGAACGAACAATATAAATATCGGCAAGATCGGTACCCCGCGCGAATCCGCCTATTCTCTTAATGAAGTGGATTATTTCTTCTTTTCCTTGGTAAGGAACCATTCTGGGATTGCCCCGAACCAGCCCATAAACATAAATGAATTGGCTTCGATATTTGCTAACTCGTAAGCGAATTTGCTCCAAGTTGATTTCGGAGGGTAAAAATGGATCTGAATTTCGTTGAGAGAAGTTTATTGATTTTGTTGGTTGCAAAGAATGAGCAAGGTTAATAATTCTCTGTTTTGCTAGAGCAACGGTGTCCCCTTCCAAGCGAATTTTTGCTGGCAAGAACGGTAATTGAATACTCCCTTCGGAATCGATTTCATATTCTCCATTGAATTCTGGATAAGGTACAATTTCAACTTGGATGATATCAGGAAAACGAAGATGGTAGTCTGGAGAAGTTGATTCCGGAGTAATTTCCTCAGGTGATGCGTTCAAAATCTCTTTTTTGGCGCGTTGTTCAAAACGAGTTTGAATCAATGTTTGCAAATTGGGTGCAGAATTTTGTTTAGAAGTATTCGGTAGAATGTTGGTTTGAACACATCCTGAAACACCAACTAAAGCACCAACGGCATATAGGAGTGTTAAACAAATCTTCCTCCAACACACCGTTAAGCAATAGGAATACCATTGCCTCAGAGTTGAATCAGAGCATAATTTCGAGTAAACCATTCCAATTAATTAAAGAAGTTTTGGTGTATAACAGTTAATATATCGGGATTCAGAACAGAGGGACTTAAGCATTTTTTGGTGGAGAGAGTGGTATTTTAGCTTAGATAAGAATCTTCAGAAATAATTCAAGAGAAATGGATCATCTTGGCATTGCTTTATCAATGGAGAAAGCCAATCTTTCCTCTTTTTTACTAGGGAAAATTCGTTAAAATAATTTCATATGCTTGAATTCTGATTCAATTTTAGTTAAAGAGTGAATGGAGAGCATAACAAATTTAGCCAAAGTAAAATAGCAGAATCGGACAAGAATAATTATCGAGAGGGGAATATGGAACCATTAACGAACGAAAAAGCGCGTAAAAAATCAGATTATTGGGTCTCCATGATGTCAAAAACTGGAATCAGGTTTGATTATAGTTTAGCTGGGTTACAAATTTTAGATCTGTTTGTGGAAGCCACGGCTACCCAATGTAAATTTGATAAAGATGGTCAACCCTCCTCTGCTATGGATATAGAAAGGGTGTGGACTTTGGGGATATATCTGGGAGAAACATTACGCGAAGCTTATGGCGGGGATTGGATTCAGCCCAGTTCGCCTGGTCTTTATTCCGTGAAAACAGCAGCGGTTCTTTTAGCGGGGAAAATCGAAGTGTATCCTATTGAGAAAATCCGCAAAAGGATGATCCACGGGAAGGAAGAAAACTTGGTGCTCTACCTCAGCAAATTGGCGGCAGCTCTCAACAAAATAGATCCAGATATCAAGATGAATCCAAGTATCCAGGGGAAGCCTGCTTCAGAAAAGGTAGATTCATCAATTTCCAGATATCCGTTTGAATAATATTCATCTTTAGGGAAAAAGATTAATACAACAGAATTCGAAGTTGTTTACGTAAAAGGATAATTCATAAAAATCAGGTTGTCCAATAACACCGATGTTGTTCGAATTACTGGAATACTTAGTAAAATTGCTGTCCATCTTAGGATAATAACGAAAGATGATAACGAATGAGGGTTTTAGCTCACGCAGTTAAACGAACAGCAATCCGACCAAAATTGGAGAAAGAATGTTTTTGCCCTTACAAGTCGATGTACCTCTCCGAAGACTGCCTTGGATGAATTGGGTTATTATTGCTGTTACCATCATCTGTTTCCCTCTAACTGTTCAATGGAATGGCGAATTCAAGCCACTGGGAGAACGGTGGTTTCTAGGCAGTGGCTACCATTATTGTGTAATTACTCATCTATTTATGCACGGCAATATTCTCCATCTGCTGGGGAACGTCTATTTTCTCTTCCTATTTGGTAATGCTGTTTGCGCTAAGCTGGGAAACTTTCAATATCTTGTTGTTTATCTAGGACTAGGGGTTTGCAGTTCGGTCGATTATCTGATGTCAAAACAGCCCGCTATAGGTGCTAGTGGTGCCATCATGGGGGTAGTAGGGATGTTTGTGGTATGGTATTTTAACAATACTATTTCCTGTTTATGGGTGTTTTGGAATTTTGGGGATATAGAAGAAGTTGACGCAAAGTGGGTCGTTCTCATCTATCTTGTCTTTGATCTTTATGGATTGATGAGGCATAAAGAGGGGGACAATGTTGGCTATTTAGCTCATATCTTCGGGCTAGCATTTGGTTTCTGTTTGGCGATTATCCTCTTGAAGCTCAAAGTGGTTGGCATGGAAGAGGGGGAACAATCGTTGCTGGATGTAACAAGGGGTGCTCCAGCAAAACCGCGAAAAAAACGGCGAAAGAAACGGTCGCAAACACATGCTATTCCGGAGTTTGATCCCTCTCAGATCAATAAAAAATCAGATTCGGGTGGAACGATCACTTCGGGTTGGTAAATCGAAATTAAAGACAAGATCGTATTCGTGCTTTTTGGGAATTTCTCTACTGGCTTCCTGTCTATTCCCCTTGCTAAAAGTGCTCGAAATGACGGAAGTAAGATGATAGAAGTAAGATGATAGAAGTAAGATGATAGAAGTAAGATGATAGAAGTAAGATGATAGAAGTAAGATGATAGAAGTAAGATGATGAGGGAGTATTCCAATGGATGAAAGGAATCTTATGCAAAATACAACGCAAACATAAGATAATACGGAATAATTCAACAGAAAAAGAACCATACTTGTATGATTCCTCAATACCTAGAAGAAGAACTCGATTGTTTTGTTTTATCTCAGGTTCCTGGTATTGGGCCGAAGTTGGGGCAGATATTGCTCCAGCATTTTGGCAGTGCGCGAGCCATTCGCTACGCTACTTCAGCCGAGCTGATTCAATTATCTAAAATTACCCCAAAAATTGCCCAAGATCTGCAAAGGGTATTCGGAGAGTTTGATATCAATGGTGAACTTACTCGATTAAATAGTCTAGGAGTAAGATTGATAACTTATTTTTCTCCCGCTTATCCCGAAGTTTTGAAACATCTAAACGATCCACCTCTCGTATTGTATGCTCAGGGGGAATTCGAGGAGATCGATCGATTTGCCGTTGCTATCGTAGGATCCCGTTCTTGTTCGGAATACGGTCAAAAACATACCAAAATATTGGTGAAGGCATTAGCCGAGAACGGTTTTACCGTTGTGAGTGGGTTAGCGTTGGGGATCGATGGCATAGCACATCAGCAAGCGATCGATTCCCGGGGGCGAACGATTGCGATTCTCGCGAATGGGCTTGGTATGATCTATCCCCCAGAGCACCAGGAACTTGCCAAGGAGGTAGTCAAGAACGGGTTAATTCTAAGCGAAATGCCCCTAAAAGCTCGGCCTATTCGCAGTCATTTTCATTCGCGAAATCGGTTGATTGCCGGAATCGCTATGGCAACCGTTGTTATCGAAGCCAATGACAAAAGTGGAGCGATTATTACGGCAAAACATGCCGTTGAGCAAGGGAAATCGGTGTTTGTTCTGCCAGCAAATGTTGACAGTATCCATAGCGAGGGGAGTTTGCAATTGTTGAGAGATGGAGCGATTCCTGTGCGAAATCCTGACGATTTGCTGGAGGATCTTCGTGGTATTTTACAACGAAATTTTCCGGCTTGGGGCGAACCAAAAAGAAATTCGATTCTCAAAGAAGCTTCTCAAGCCGAACTTCTCCAGAACATAAGCAAAAGCGATAGCCAAACATTCCCTCGCCCTTCCGAGTCTAAATCAAAATCAAGCTCTACTCAGAATCGCTCTCTGAATAATAGTTCGCTGCCGACAACAGAACCGGCTTCGATTCAAGCGAATTCTTCGCCCGTTCCTCAGTCTGTTTCGAAAGCAATGCCTACTGATCCAATCCAACTAAAAATTCTTGAATTGATACGAAATAGCCCCCTTCATATGGATGACCTGATCCATGAATTATCGATCCCCATTCAAGAAATTACAAGACATCTCATGATCATGGAAATCAATCGGTTTATTCAGCGAGTATCTGGAAATCGATATTCTTGCTCAAATACTTAACAGTGTATTAAAATGAACTAGTTGGGTATTTGGGCTATTTGGATCGATCCGATAATCAGCAGATTGCCAGAATATGTGGTATAATAATTATTCTGAGCAAATAATTATTCACTTATCAACAAATTTTTGAAGAAAAAAATTCTCAGTTCTCCAAAAATCTTTTTGCAGATAAGTCATTTCAATTCTATTGTTACGACATATCTAGCAAACTAGATATTTTGGTTAGAAGCTTAAAGCAGCGTTTGATAAATGATTGTTTTAAGTTAACTAGATATACGAAGATCGCCATAATTTAACGTAAGAAAAAGGATGAATAAAATATGCCCGTTCCCCAGACGACCGTTGAATTTATTCAATTGTTGGAACGGAGTGAATTGTTGGAGCGTCACAAGCTTCAAGAATTCATCAAATCCTACCCAGATATTAATCAGGCCTTTCCAACACCAAAGGAATGTGCATTATACTTACTCAATCAAAGTTTGTTGACCAATTTTCAGGCAAAGTTATTGTTGCAAGGGAAATGGAAAAACTTTTATATTGGTGGAAAATATAAAGTCCTCGAGCATTTAGGAACAGGCGGGATGGGTACCGTCTATTTGTGTGAACATCGTTTTATGCGCCGGCGAGTTGCGATTAAACTATTGCCCCCCGATAAAAGTCAATCGATAGAAAGTTTGGAACGATTTCGCCGAGAAGCTCAAGCAATTGCAAGGTTGAATCATCCCAATTTAGTTCATGCTCACGATATTGATCAGGATGCTGGGATTCATTATCTCGTGATGGAATATATCGATGGGATAAGTTTACAGGCGTTAGTAGAGATTCGTGGCAGCTTGGATTATATTCGTGCGGTCAACTATATTGCCCAAACGGCAACAGGGTTGCAGCATGCCTGTAAAATGTCGTTAGTCCACCGGGATATTAAACCAAATAATCTTATTTTGGACCGCAGCGGCATCATCAAAATTCTCGATTTGGGTCTGGCACGATTTTCCGATAACGAAGATGGATTGACCAAACGCATGGATTCCAAAGCGGTTTTAGGTACCGCCGACTATCTAGCTCCAGAACAGGCGATTTCCTCTTCCGTGGATATCCGAGCCGATATTTATAGTCTTGGTTGTGTCTTTTATTTCTTGTTAGTGGGTAAACCGGTTTTTGATGGCGGATCGGTTGCGATGAAATTAGTATCGCATCAAACTCGTGAGCCTCTCGAGGTTCACCGGCTCCGATCTGATGTTCCTGTAGAATTGAGTAAGGTAATTTCCAAGATGCTTTCTAAAAAACCGGAAGCAAGATATCAAATGCCGATTGAAGTGATCCAGGCTATCCATCCTTGGTTGCGGGATGTTCCTCCCCCCACTCCAGAAGAACTCCCTGCAAGTCGATTTATGCATCATCGCGACTTGGAGACCATGTCCAAGATGTCGACCATGGGGCCGGTCTCTCGAACCACTCACTCTTTTGTTTCACAATATATGAATTCTGGTGTGCAGATGGGTGCAAGTCGAGTTCAATAGGTTACTGAAAGTTAAGTTCAATGCAGTTCTTGCCTGGTAGATTCTTAGTGCCAGGCAATTATTAGACAAGGCAATTTTTTTAGAGAATCAGTTATTGATCGTCCTTTTTAGGTTTTCTAATTCGTTTTTATCAATTTCCGCTGGATCTTTTTTTATTCCAATTTATTTCTGATTTTGGCAAACTTAGAATAATTCTCTTAAAACCGTCCTAAGCAAAACGGATGAATCAAACATAGGCGATCGGGTTGAGTAAACGATCGATCTGTTCTAGAAAATCGTGATACTCTCGATCAGATAAAACAGGTTGGGCAATCTGTTTTTCGATGAGGGTCTCTATATCATCTCCAGGGAAATTTTGTAGAGGAACCCAGGTCTTGCAGCCTGCGTAGTCGGGGAGGTTGCTGATACGCAACGGTTCCGGGATTTTATAAACCCGGACTGCTAACACGAAGATTCCAGGGGCGCGATACGAAAATCGTTTCCAGATGGTCGATTCTGAAAAGCAATGAAAGGGGGACGTCGACAAAGCCAAGTCCAGATTGCGGAGATCATAGACATGAGAGACTTTGACCAAGGCGTTCAAAGATACAAAATCGTGTTGCTGGGGTGAGCTGTTTTCGCTAAGTAATATTTTTTGGCCTTCTTCATTGAGATCTTCCGGATTCTGATGGAAATAGGTGGGGAAGAGCCAGAATGAATCGTATTCTGGTAGAAATCGACCGTCTTTTTCGGCGATGCCGCCTTTTCTTAAAATGATCGATTGTTTACCAGTAGCTAAAGCCTGGCAGATGGTTGACCATTCTTTAAATGCAATCGCTGTTGACATGTTCATTGTCCTCAAACGTTAAGGATGGATGGATTACCTATGGCTATGGATGGTATATATTCAAGTTCTCAATTTCTGAATGATTCTCAATTCTTGGTTGATCCATAGGCATACAAACGATTATACAGTACGAGATACTAATATTTGTATTTACTATTTTATCTTAGCGAAATTTTTTTAAGCAATTCGCTAGGTAATGGCCGAACGAACGGAGACGGGATATACCTAAACGAAAATTCATTAGTCATAAATACAGAAGGGGCAAGGAATATGCCGGTGATCATTTATTATTACTCGCGCCGTAATTGCCGGGACATGAGTCGTTGTACAGCTTGTTTGGGGGATTTGGCTTGGTATAAGACATCATAAACAGAGTGCATGATAGGGATATCGATCCCCATCATCTGCGAGCGTTCTACGACACTCCTAACCGTGGTAATTCCTTCAGCGATCATCGGTTTCATAGCAAAAATCGATTCAGGGC
Source organism: Planctomycetota bacterium (assembly GCA_021809185.1). GTDB lineage: Bacteria > Planctomycetota > Planctomycetia > Gemmatales > Gemmataceae > JAKBAI01. Next base: position 8,081 of record JAKBAI010000048.1, on the reverse strand, counting down.
TTTCGCCTCGACCTAGCTTTTCGCCCACCAGTCGATTACGGCCATAGGGGCTAATGCAAGTTGTAATTAAATCCCCCATTCCTGCTAGCCCATAAAAGGTGGGCGCATCTGCTCCCATGGCAACCCCAAATCGCGCCATTTCGACCAGCCCGCGCGTCATAAGCCCAGATTTGGCATTGTCTCCGAAGCCCAAACCATCGCAAATTCCCGCAGCAATAGCGATGACATTTTTAAGACCACCTGCTAATTCAACCCCTATTAAATCGTCATTATGATAGATACGAAGTTGTTCACTGTTTAGCAAGTTTTGTACAGAAATGGCCCATTCGCTGCGTTCTGCAGCAGCAACCAGGGAAGTCGGTTTTCCTCGAGCGACCTCTTCGGCATGGCTTGGACCACTGAGCGCAACCACTCGGTTCGTTCCTAGTACCGTTTCGATGATTTGTGATGGTCTCAGGTTTGTGGATATCTCCAACCCTTTCGTCAAACTAACGATTAAATTAGTTGGTCGGATTTCTTCTTTAAATCGGGTTAGAGTAGTTCGCAGATGAACCGTGGGGATTACCGTGAACCACACATCGGCTCCCGCGGTTGCTTCCTGTTCATCTGTAGTTAAGACAATTTCGGGAGGAATTCTTATCCCTGGTAAAAATCGCTTGTTTTCTCGATTTTCTCGAATTATTTCTGCGTTTTCCTTTCGAGCACTCCATAATCGAACCGAAAAGCCAAGTTCATTAAGATAGAGTGCCATAGCGGTTCCCCAGGATCCATCTCCCAAAACGACTATTTCTTGTGCCATTTATTTTCGTCTCCGGATTGCGAAGTACCCTTCTGTAGTACTATCCATAAATCTTTTTTATGTAGATTAAAGCGTTTTAGCCAATTATCTTGCCCATTCCTGACTCTTTGCCAAGAATTTCTAATAAAGGATTCCCTCTCAGAGAAACAGTTGTATTCTCAACACGATGAGTGTCGATAAAGTAATTGATCGGGTAACTATTTAAAAGATTTCGGTTCATAATCCGAATGATTTGTCAATCTGAATTAAATTTCGATTGAGATTGAAATAATCGTATTACTTGTTGCTCAGGTCTTAACTTTGAAATATCAACAGGGAGGTATTTACAATGGCTGCTCATCTCCGACTATTCCCAGCGCCCGAGGAATTTAATGAAACTGAACATCTGGAGGATCAAGACTCTACAATGTTCTCAACATCGACAGTCCATATTCGTTTGGGCGATCTTTTGCCACTTTTATCTGTAGCCCAATCCAAGCGATTGTCTTGGATTCAACCATTTATGGATGAAGAAGTGGGTATTTCCGATGATTTGCATGATATGCTCATGGCGTTCCGTAGCTTTAGACCTTCTGCATCTTAACAATGCCTTAGAAATACTGATTAACGGATTATTTACTGGTTACGCCGATAAAAGAAAGAGGAGATTTTCCTTGTGGTACTCTCTTCTTCCCCTTTTTAGTCTCTAATCATGCCACGTTTCTTATCTGGTTTGATTCCGTCTCCCCCAACAGAAAAAATATCGCTCTTAGCGATATTTTTTTCTTAAAATCTCTAATCACTTTTAAGCTAATATTCTCATATTTTAATCTTCATTATGATTCGGCAGATCTTTGTTATAAATTCGACTTTAATCTGAATTCTCGTAAGAGTGAAATCGAGAGCGATTTTTTTAGGAATTAATATTTTTCCTAGTTCTTTTTAGTTAGATTAGATTGAAAAATCGGATTGTTCCATCTACATTTTTGCAAATCTTTTTGATGATTATCCAATCTTATAGGAAAAATCGTTCTATATTAATGTCACAACTGTGAGAGATGATAATTGATGAATTTTTGGAACATCTAGATTTGGAGAAGAATAGATTTTTCAAAATACTATAAAGTCTGGTAAATCCAGCACGGAATCAATATCAGATCATTGATCATCTCCCTCGATTTAGTGTAGAACTGCGGAATAATCATTAGAGTTTAGAGATCAAACATTGAACGATTTGAAGTAGTTCCCCATCCATTTTTCGGAGTTTAACTCAATGTTGCGATGTGATTATTGCCACCACGTAAATTCGAAAGAGGTAACTCAGTGCGAAAATTGCCAGCGACCATTTATTCATCTACAGTCAGAATTGATTGAAGAAATTGTTACAGAACAATCGGCAAAGATGAAAGGGATCCCGCTCGGGGAGGGGATAGATTCGGTACCCGTATGGCAAAGGATCGATGCGAACCCAGCGTTATTGGAAGCACTAGAAAAAGTAACCGTGGCTTCGGAAGAGGATGAGCAGGACACCGGGGAGATGCTCCCGATTGAAATTGCACTAGCGGCAGAAAGTATCGGAACAAAGGACAACCATAAGCTTGAAGGTAAAAATGAACATAAAAGTGCACAAACCTCACCCAAAGGTACTCCGCGAACGAATCCGCGGTTGTTCGTGTTACGAGGGCATTACCCGAATCGAGAGTATCGTTTGATCCCTGGAATGAATTTGATTGGTCGAACGGATCAAACCGCGGTTGATATTGATCTGGAAGATCAAGAGAATGAAGGAAGTATCTGGAGCTCACGCCAACATGCTTCGATCCAATTGGAAAACAATAAGCTGATTATCGAAGATTTGAATAGCAAAAATGGTACATTTGTTAATCGAATCAAACTTCGCCCCGGTCAAAAATGTGAGCTGTTACCAAATGATATCATTCATATAGGCAGTATTCAGTTTAAAGTGTTGATCGATTAAGTGGTGAAAAGGTTTTATGGTTTGAAGGGATCGATTATTGAGTATATAAATCGTCCCCGAATTAGAACTCGAATCAAGTTATGCAAAAAGATACCTGGTTAATCAGTAGGGATGGTTCAAAATCTACTTTTACTGGTGCTGTTACGGATCATCATCCTTCTTCAAATTCAGCTGGTCCGGGTTCGGGCACCGGGTTGAGTATTCATACTGCTGAAACGACTTTGTTAGTTCCACATAGCAATTCTGCCATAAAAACCAAATTATCCGAAGAGATCGAGACTTTTTCGAAGGAGGAGCCTAGGAACGAGTCGAATCCCCGGTTGCCAGGGCAATCGTTGCGGAATCCGGAATCGAAATCCGGTTCTTCCCCTTTTATCTCGCTTCCACCCGGAGGGATGGTAAGCTCCGAACCGTTAGGGGAGTCGACCTTGCATTCTCCTGGCCGAAAATCCTTTGAAGTACCCGAGGGGGATAATAATCAATTCGCTAACAAAGCTTTGCTCCCTGTTTTGGAAGACAAAAAGAAAAACGCTATCCCCCATCCATTTAAGAATTTGTCCAAACCAATTCTGGGACGATATGTCGTCAAGAGATGGGTTCAATGCTATCAGAATATTTATTTGTATGAAGGGGAACAATTGGGGGCAGCACCCAAAAATCGGAGTACAGAAACCGCGAAGGGGGATCCCGTGCGAATCTGGGTCGAGCCTCTGAGCAAGAATCTGTCGTTTCCAACGGAGATTCATCGAGGATCTTTGCCTGATTTGCCTCAACCGAAGTCGCCATATTTATCGTTGGATGAGCATGTTCGCCTTCTGAGCACCCAAGAAATTTTTTTTGAAGAGACCCCCCCGGTAAAAGGATCTAGTACTACGACTCTGGAAGAAAGTGTCTCGCTTTGGCCTCATCTGGAATGGCGATATTCCATACTAAGTGGGATACGTACTTTGATTTTACCGCGCTGTTTGGAATTTTTTGATGACCAGAATTACCGAATTTATATTGAAGAGATTCCGCAGGGAATCCCGTTGATCGAATGGTGGCAACAAGCTGCCATTGGGCACGATCAAAAATGGTTGGTTCTATTGGAGCTTACCCAGCTGCTCGATCATTTCCAATCGTTGGGGATCTGGTTTGGTTCCGTTCGCGTAACCGATTGGATTGTCACCCCTACGGGGCAACTCAGTTATAACAAACCGGTTTATATATTCCCAATTCCACTCCCTAAAGCGGTATTGGAAAAAGAATCGATTATTAAGAAGTTGGATTTGCCCCCAGAGGCAAAATTGAAAGATTATTCAAAATTGGACGATCGAAGTGAGCTGTATCGTCTAGGGCTATTGATGATTTCGTTGTTACTGGGGCGGGAATTAGAAGAAAAAGATTTTACCCCGAACGGGGTGATCGCGCACCCGCTCGATACATTTTCCGATTTACATCCGGGGTTTGCCCGTCTGCTGGCGAGGTGTTGTGCGGAAAATCCTGAAGAACGGGTTCCTGGCGAAGTTGGCCATCATCAATCGTATTCCTTGCTAGCTTGGCTGGAACAATCTCTAGCGGAATTAATTCAGCTTGCCAATCAACGGCATCTAGAAATTGCTGGTTGGACCACAACGGGGATGATGCGTGCCAGTAACGAAGACGCTTTTTCTATTCGTACCTTCCGGCTCCCTCACCGAGAAGGGAACTGGGAACAGATTTATGCGGTTTTGGCCGATGGGATGGGGGGCATGGAGAGTGGGGAAGTTGCCTCTTCCTTAGCTGTCCAAGGCGCGAATGAATACTTTGATAAAAATCAATTATATCGTTGTCTCAATCCGATCGATGTTGATATCGAAGTAGCCAAAAAACATCTTTTCCAAGTGATGAATTATGCAAACGAGCTTGTGGTGATCGAGGCTGAAGAGAATAAGCAACACCAGGGAATGGGCTGTACTCTGGAAGTTCTCTGGTGCTGTGGCAATCGCGCTCTTATCGGTCATATTGGCGATAGCCGAATTTATCTAGTCCGTGAGGGGCAACTCAAACTACTTACCGAAGATCAAACCTTAGTAGGATTTTTACATCAAGCGGGGTTCCTCACCGCGGAGGAAGTATTAGATCATCCCCAACGGAATGAATTATATCAAGCCATTGGTCGCCGAGAAAATTTTGAACCATATGTCCAATCGTTTGAACTTCAGTTGCGAGATCGAATTTTAATCTGCTCGGACGGTTTATCTAATCAATTAACAGAAAATCGAATTTTTACCATTCTCAAGAAAAGTTCATCACCTGAGAAAGCAGCTCGTCGACTTATCAACGTAGCGAATCGCCTCGGTGCTACCGATAACGTTACCGCTATTGTTCTCTTCGTGTCGTAATCTTTATCTAAAAGTGCAAGCGATCTAAAATATAAAAGTAGATCAGCTTGCACTGAAGAACTGAATCTAATCTGTACCAAGATAATCTATCCCTCCTTTCAATCACCTGATTCACCAAGTTCGATCGATGATCGAACTTGGTTCTAGTCCGATTTTATATCTGTTAGTCTTCCAATGAATGGCAGTTCAGGAAATCAGATTGATTTTCGAATTCAGGATTAGACTAGAATTTTACGAATAATCAACATAATTCGCGAAGCTCATTCTTTTTTCATTTTTAGATTCCTATAGTAATTAGAAATTATTTGAAACTCCGGAGCTTGGTATGAGATTATCGATTTTATTCCGTATTTCGATGATGATTTTGGTAGGAGTTGGTTCGCAGAACCTCTCTGCGAAAGAGGCAATTTTGCTACCAGAATCCCCATCGTTGTCCCCTGATGGTAAGCGGATTGCGTTTTCATGGCGTGGCGATATTTGGGTAGTTCCATCTAGTGGAGGAACCGCTCGATCGTTGACTCGTCATCCTGCTAAAGATAGCCAACCAAAGTGGTCTCCGGATGGAAAAGAGATTGCGTTCATCTCCGATCGTGAAGGTAGTCCGCAGGTATTTCTCATGCCGAGCGAGGGGGGGAGTGCCAAACAAGTTACATTTCATTCATCGGGGTATCAGCTCGAGGATTGGTCTCCAGATGGTTCTCATATTCTCGTCTCTGGTGTGCGCGATCGATCGTGGAAAAATGGCAGCCGATTTTATCTGGTAAATGTACGTCAACGAGGGATGGAGAAGATGCTTTTTGATGATTACGGTGCCAATGGCGTGCTCTCCCCCGATGGGACTAAACTGTTATTTACACGAGAACGTGCTCCGTGGTGGCGAAAAGGGTACAGAGGTTCGGAATGTAGTCAAATTTGGTTATATGATCTGACCAAAAAAACATTTGAGCAGATCCGCAAGGGGGATCGAGCCTTTCTCTGGCCGTTGTGGCGAAAAGAAGGGGGCTTTTATTTCGTTAGCGACCAAAAAAGCGCTGTTTTTAATTTGTGGCAATACGATCCCCAAGCCAAAGCAAAAGAGATTTCTTTGACCCATGCTGGTGAAGATGCGGTGGTTTTCCCAACGATTTCTCGCGATGGTTCGACGATAGTCTATCGCGAGCTATTCGATCTCTATCTATTAGAACCGGGCAAAAGTGCAACTCCTCGCAAAATCGAGCTATATAGCGATGAAGATTCCGCAATTCCCCGCATGGAACGGCGCGTGCTCGATACCGCAACCGAAGTGGCATTTACAGCGACGGGTTTGCAGATTGCCATGATCAGTGGTGGCGATTTGTGGGTGATGGATACCGAATTAAAAGAGCCGAAATTAGTGCTTTCCACTCCGGAACTAGAACGCAACCCGGTGTTTTCGCTCGATGGAAAATCGCTCTATTTTATTCGTGATCAGGATGGTGGTACCGATATCTGGGAGGCAACGCGAGAGAACCCGGCGCTGGCTTGGTGGGAAAATGATCACTTCAAGCTGAAAAAAATTACCCAAGATCGAGAAGCGAAGTCCCAGTTGACTATTAGTCCGCGCGGCAATCAATTCGCTTTGATTCGAGGTCTTGGTGATTTGTGGATTATGGATCGGAATGGGGAGAATGGCAAAAAACTGATTTCGTCCTGGAATCCCCCTCGCTATGATTGGTCACCCGATGGGAACTGGCTAGTTTATGCCGTAGAAGACGATGATTTTAACAGTGATATCTGGGTGCAGCCCATCGATGGTTCGCGACCGGCCTTTAATATTTCTCGTCATCCATACAACGATAGCGACCCGGTCTGGTCGCCGGATGGTAAGATCATCGCCTTTTTGGGGGCACGTGATCGCAAAGATAATATCGATATCCATTATGTATATTTACAGAAAAAAGAGGATCAGCAATCGCCGCGAGATCGATTGATCCAGAAAGCGAAACAGCTTGGCCCGTTAGGTGTTCCGGGGAAAAGTGGAAAAGGCAAAGGCGGCGATCCAACTAAAAAAAATAACGATAATCCAGAACAGATCGGAAAAGAGAACAAGGAAAACGGAAACAATCCCGAAAGCAAAAAGGGGAAGAATACCGAATCGATGTATCCGAAAATCGAGATCGATTTTGATCATTTGCACGATCGAATTCATCGGATAACTATTGCCAATAGCAATGAGCGAAGTCTATTCTGGTCGGCAGATAGTAAGAAGTTGGCATTTACGGCAACAGTCGATGGGAATACGGGTACCTATACTTTAGAGATTCCCGAAGGCACACGTCCCGTATTGTTGAGTAGCCAGGTAGGTTCTCAGGCGAAGTGGTTGAAAAATAATCGCATTGTCTGGTTATCGGCAGGAATTCCAGGTAGCATCAGCGGTGGAGGTGGGACAGCTTTAACGACTACGCCGCCAACGACCTCTCCCATTGGACCGCGCTTGGGCGGTCCAGGGGGGCGCGGGGGCCGGGGACAACTCAGCGCGGGGAATGCGACCGCGACTACAGGCGGGTATCGCTTTACCGTTTATCAAGAGCTAGATCTCGCCAAACGGAACCAAGCTGCTTTCGATATGTGTTGGCGAATTATGCGCGATCAATGGTATGATGAACGATTAGGGAATCGCGACTGGAATCGCATTCGCCAGAAATACCTCGCTGCGTCGGAAACTCCCAGTCTAGAAACTCTGTCAACCGTTATTTATTTGATGTTAGGGGAGTTGAACGGGTCTCATCTAGGGTTCTCCACCACCACGGGGCGAGGCGGACCAAGGCGGGGTATGCCTGCTTCAACCCCGATTGGTGGCAACCGCAACTGGTCGATGCGTACCGCTCATCTTGGTGTTCATTTTGATCCGACCCACGGAGGGAAAGGTTTACGGATTGAATATGTCATTCCCGGTGGTCCTGCCGATCAGGAGAAAAGCAAGCTTAAGATAGGCCAACCCCTT
>JAKBAI010000047.1 GCA_021809185.1 Planctomycetota bacterium | reverse complement strand
GATTCGAAATGGAGCCTGTTCATCCCACCAGACCAATTACGGTTAAACAGATTCTGCATGCTGCAGAAAAACCGGCCAAAAAGATAGTGAAAAAACGAATCGATCCATTTGCCTTCCTCATGGAATTCATTTTTGGTTGGAAACTGAGGTTCTTGGTATCGGTCTTTCTTTTAAGTTTAGGTTCACTATGGTTTTATCAATATTTTTATGGTCAACTTGGGCTTGGTTTAGAAGGGGATGAAGCTCGATTTGCCAGAATAATCAAGATCATGTTTGATCAAAAGGAACCGATGGAACTTAAAACTACATTTCTACCCGAAGTGATTACTTCGTATTTTGATTATGTCAATCCACTGGTAGCGGGCCTCCTTCTGTTTATTTCTTTGTTTTATTCTGGTGACTTCATGTCATTTATGTTATTGGTATCCGCAGGGATCATCATGCTGGGACATCGCTTCGGTTTACCATCGATTGGACCTTTGAAGGCGTATGTGGTGGCTATGGCTATCGGAGGGGGGATGGCGATCGTGGGGATCATTATGGCTCGCCGACAACGTTGATTCAGCACAGAGGGGAGTAGTTGATGGTGAGGTCCATGTCTAGGAAATTTTTCATTCAATTAAGTTTTGAAAATTAGATTGATAAAGAACCTATTCGAAAAGACCTATCAATGAATTTTTTCTAACATTCTATCAGTCAATTAATAAAAGAATGATATGTATTCTAAGTAGATTAGGTAGTCATAAAATCAATAGTGGTATATATTAAGAGATATTTATAAATCCTTAATTGATTCCTAATTGTTTTTCTAATAAATTAGATAATTAAAGGAAATGTTTCTTGAAGGTTGAAATGGGCTATGCAAACCTAAAAAGAATAAAATCCTTTTTTTGGCATGCTTCGATATTAAATCATTGGGTAAAGTAACTTTTTCTTTGGAATAAGCTGGGCTAAAGAAGCTGAGTTATCGGTGCATCCATAAAGTAAGAAGTTAAGGAAAACGTATTCAGTTTTCTTTCAATGGGTCTTAGAATGGTTCTTACAAACCTCCTTACAAAAGTCCTTAGAGTAGGAATCAACAAGCAAAACGAAAGTAATCGTAAAATGAGATAGCCAACCGATATTTTTGAAAAATAAGTAAAAATAGGTAAAAATATTCAGGAGATGAGTTCTCTATGCCAACTCCTAATGGCATTGATGACAAAAGCTTAAACGAGAAAAACTCAGAGGATACTCTATCCAATGGGGTTATTAAAACTCCGACCAAATTGTTGAGTTTGTGGGATGCAATCTCGTTGATATTTGGAATAATCATCGGTGCTTCGATCTACCAAGCTCCACCAGAAATATTTCGCAATGTTCCTTCGCCAGAAACCGGGATGCTTGCTTGGATTGTTGGGGGAATTGTTTGTTTACTGGGGGCTTTGACTTACGCAGAATTAGCTAGCACATTTCGCAATAGCGGCGGAGATTATTACTATTTAAGCAGAGCTTACGGCAGCTCGATCGGTTTTATTTTTGCTTGGTCAGAACTATCGGTAATCCGAACCGGGGGAAGTATTGCCTTCATGGCTTATGTTTTTGCCGGATATGCAGATCATTTTTATTCTCTGGGGAATAATTCCAAGCTTATTTATGCCAGTTCATCCATTGTATTATTAACCTTGATCAATTCCCAAGGATTCCGGATGGGTAGATTGTTGCAAAATCTCCTTACTTCGGCGAATATTATCGGTTTATGTATCTTAATTTTAATCGGATTTTTTTGTTATTTCTTTGGTCAATCGCCATTAACAGATTCGGAACGAATAGCAGTAGAGATAAGCTCCGTTACTGCGGAATTCGCTTCGCCAACTTTACATGCTTCGCAGATCGCTAGTAAAGCATTTAGCTTGCCTGAAATACTTTCCCCTTCTTTAGCTCTGGCAATGGTCCTTGTGTTCTATGCCTACGGCGGTTGGAACGAAGCGGCATTTATTGCTGGAGAGGTAAAAAATCCGGAAAGAAATATAACTCGCTCTCTTGTTCTGGGTACGCTCCTTGTAGGAGTGTTATATACCTTGGTTAACTTAGCATATCTCTCTGCTCTTGGTTATTCAGGGACCGTAAAGAGCAAAGCGATCGCTGCTGATGTATTTGCTATCCCGTTTGGGGAATCCGGTCGTAAAGGAATAAGCATTCTAGTTATGTCATCTGCCTTGGGATCGATCAATGGTTTGTTATTTACCGGGATGAGGCTTTACGGAACTTTTGGGAAAGATCATCGATTATTTTCCTGGCTTTCAGGCAAAGATGGAACACAACAGCGAAATCTGGGAGCGCTCTATGCACAGGCAATTTTTAGCCTATTTCTAATTCTGGTGGTAGAATTAGCGGCAGAATGGCGAAGTTTATTAGTCTATCTTGCTAAGAATTTTGCGATTACTTTATCCGATGATTTTCACAAACATGGAGGAATTTATCGATTAGTTACCTGCACCGCTCCCATATTTTGGTTGTTTTTTTTACTGACCGGCTTATCATTATTCGTTCTTCGCTATCGTGAACCGGAGATCGAAAGATCTTTCCGAGTTCCTTTATATCCTTGGATACCAGGAATTTTCTGTTTTTCTTGTGCATTTATGCTCTATCGAAGTAGCATGTATGCAATTGACGAAGAACCTGCAGAAGCGATTATCGTTGGATTATTGATATTTATGGCTTTCCCTCTATGGTTCCTATCGGGAAAAGAAAAAGAGGAATAATTTTTTAATGAAATTAAACCTTTTTTAAAAGAATAGTTAATAAAATAATTCAAAGTCACCTGCGATAATTCTAATCCCCCTTAATCTATCTATCAACCAAATTTTTTAATCACTAGATTCAAATTACTAAATTCTACCCCCCTTTTTCTAGGATAATTTGCTTTTTATCAAAAAAGTGACCTCTTTTATTTTTACTAATATTTCCATATACCAAAAAAGAAAAGAGGGATTAATATCCTTTAATTTTGGCCAAAAATAGGGGTTTTTTATGAGAAGCTTAAATAAAATTCAATTCATCTGTTTTATAGGACTTGTTTGTAGTCTGATTTCGCTAGCTCCGGGAATGGCACAAACCAACGAAGAACCAGCAAATCTAGTTATCAAGTTGCCAGAAAAAGCAAAACTAGAGGTGGATGGTACAGTGACGAAAAGCGAAGGAAATGTTCGAAATTATGTATCCCCTCCCCTGACAGTTGGTAAAAAATATTACTATATGCTTAAAGTTACCTATTTTTCGATGGAGGCCAACAAGTCGATTACGCGGGAGAAAAAAGTCGTTGTCGAGGCAGGGAAAAAAATCGACGTCGATTTTAATCCAGAGATTCAAGAAGAAATCAATAAAATAAAGGGAATTAAAAAAGAAATCGTCCCCAAGACGAACACATCTAAAGAAGAAATCCCGAAGACCGAATCGAAAAAAGGGGATAGCAAAAAAAAGATACCTAATCCAGTCGATCCCGATCTGAAAAAGAAAGAAAAAACTCCTCCATCTAAAACCGAGAAAAAAGAGACCATTATAGTCCCCTATGTGCCTACACCGCAAAATGTGGTGGAGGATATGTTGAAAAGTGTCCATGTAAAAGAGGGGGACGTCGTTTATGATCTTGGCTGCGGAGATGGTAGAATTGTAATTACAGCTGTAAAAAAATTCAAAGCGAAAAAAGGGGTCGGAATCGATTTGAACCCAGAAAGATTGAAAGAATGCAAGGCCAATGCAATTAAAGAAAAAGTAGACAAGCAAGTCGAGTTTCGCCAGGGGGATGTCCTTGACATCAAAGATCTTTCCGAAGCCAGTGTGGTCACTCTCTATCTTTTCCCAGAAGTGAATTTACGCTTAATGCCAATTTTGAAAAAAACACTGAAACCGGGAGCGAGAATCGTTTCTCACGATTTTGATATGGGGGATTGGAAACCAGAACAGGAAATAAAAATCATGGACGAAGATGGTAATCAACATATGATTTATACTTGGACAATTCCAGGCAAAGACTCGAAAGAGGATAAATCAAAAAATCTGCCAAAGAAAAAAGAGAAATAATCTTGGTTGATGGATCGATCGAATTATTTTGAAACTTTCGAGATGGCAATCTAAGAATGGCGATGATGATTGCCATAAGCAAAAAGATTGGATAGGTTCAAAGTAATCTCAATCCCTCTTTCATTAAAATATGATAGTGGGGAATGGTTGAATAATTGATTTTAGTGCAGTTAATTGATAGGAATAAAAGAGAGCAAGATCTTGATCAAGTGGTGGTATTAGGATAAGGGAAAAACTAAAGCGATGAAGCAGTCATACGATAGTGTAATTATTGGGGGTGGGCATAATGGGCTAGTAACCGCAGCCTATCTTGCCAAGGCAGGACAAAAAGTTCTGGTTCTGGAGAGGCGAGAGGTGTTGGGAGGCTGTGCGGTCACGGAGGAGGTGTGGCCGGGATACAAAGTGTCAACTGCTTCCTATGTGAATTCGCTATTTCGTCCAGAAATCATTCGCGAACTAGAATTGAAAAAGCACGGTTTTGAAATGCTGCCGCGTTCCCCGTCTTCCTTTTCGCCATTTCCCGATAATCGTTATCTACTAATGGGTCCAGATAAAGAGATGACTCATCGGGAGGTTAGCAAGTTTTCGAAAAAAGATGCCGATGCTTTGCCGCATTATGAGGAGATGCTCGAGCGTGCGGCTCAGTTATTAGAACCTCTATTGATCCAGGTACCTCCCGATCCGTGGCAGGGGGGGATATCCGATTTCTGGAAGTTGGGCAAATTAGGGCTTCAATTTCGCAATCTGGGGGCTGATAGCGGAGAATTGATCGAGATATTGACCGGTGCTGCGCGTCCCATTTTGGATCGATGGTTCGAATCAGAACAGCTTAAAGTAACTCTAGCAACCGATGCGGTGATCGGGGTAATGGCTTCCCCATCGATGCCAGGAACAGCGTATGTATTATTTCACCATGTCATGGGGGAATGTAATGGCGTGCGCGGAGTTTGGGGCTATGTGCGCGGTGGAATGGGAGGATTAAGCAATGCGATAGCTAGTTCGGCTCAAAGCCATGGCGCGGAAATCATGACCAATGCTGAAGTCTCGCAAATTTTGATTCGTTCTGGTCGCGCGGGTGGCGTAGTTCTCAAAGATGGAAGAGAAATATTTGCAAGTAGAGTTATATCGAATCTCGATTGTAATTGGACATTTCTCCGACTTATGGACCCCAAATTACTTCCAGATGAATTTTTGAAACAGATTAAGACGATCGATTATACCTCGGCAACGATCAAAATTAATGTCGCCCTCGATGCTGTACCGAACTTTAAAGCTCTGCCTGGGGATAAACCTGGTCCGCAACATCGAGGTACGATGCATATTTGCCCCGATTTTGATTATCTTGAACATGCCTATGACGATGCCAAATACGGGATGCCCTCTCGTTCCCCTATTTTGGAGTGCACGATGGCAAGTGTTGTGGACGAAACGTTAACCCCTCCTGGAAAACATCTCATGTCGATGTTTATTCAATATGCCCCTTATCAGCTTCGCAATCAGAATTGGGATGACATTAAAGACTCGTTTGCCGATCGGTGTTTTGATATTCTCAATGAATACGCTCCCAATTTTAAAAGTTCCGTTCTCCATCGACAAATTATCACACCGGTAGATATGGAGCGGATTTATGGATTGACAGGAGGAAATATTTTCCAAGGGAATATGTCCCTCAATCGAATGTTTTTTATGCGTCCTGCTGTTCATTATTCCAGATACAAAACCCCCATTCAAGGGCTTTACCTTTGCGGAGCTGCAACACATCCCGGAGGGGGAGTGATGGGCGCTTGTGGTTGGAATGCGGCACGAGTTATTCTTGCTGAGTCACAAAACGATTAATCAACGATTAATTCCAATGGGATTAAAATTTTCATAGGATCAAAAGTGATGAATTAAAAGACGAATTACATGGATGGTTTGAGGTAAAGATTGGGGATTGAGTAAAGTGTTATTAAGGAATGGGATTTAAACTCAAAAGCGATTCAGGATACTGATTCAGAATAGTGATTCAGGGGGTGAATAGAATCATTTCTTCCGCTCTATCCTAAATTAGTTTCCTAAAGTAAAGATCTAACACTAACGAACCATCTTAAAGATCTAACTTAAAGATAGATCTTTAAGTTCCTTCCTAAATATCCCTTCTTAAGATCGGAAAAGGAAAATGATTCCGGAAAAAAAGACAGTAGAGGAAAAGAAAAAAGCGACAATCCTAGAAATCGACAATTTGCATAAATCGTATGGTAAATTCCAGGCACTTCAAGGAATCAATCTCGAGATATATGCAGGAGAGATGTTTGGGCTATTGGGTCCAAACGGGGCAGGTAAAACTACGTTACTTTCGATCATCTGCGGATTGCTTCCAGCCTCTGCCGGGGAGGTACGATTTTTAGGGAAGAAGTTATTTTCTCAGTTCAAAGAATACCGTCATCAGCTTGGTATTGTCACCCAAGATCTAGCGATTTATCCTGAACTTTCTGCGACAGAAAATCTTCGCTTTTTTGGTCGATTATACGAACTTTCGGGTCCAATTCTGGAAGAGCGAATAAAAGAGACGTTAAGCTGGGTAGGGCTTAGCGAAACGAAACAGCAACGCGCAGGGACATTTTCGGGAGGGATGAAGCGTCGTCTAAACTTAGGTATAGCTGTTATCCATAAGCCCAAGCTATTACTTCTCGATGAGCCGACGACGGGTGTCGATCCGCAGTCGCGTAATCATATTTTTGAGAGGGTAAAAGAGCTGAATCAACAGGGGATGACGATTATTTATACAAGCCATTATATGGAAGAAGTCCAAGAATTGTGTACTCGAATTGGCATCTTGGATCGTGGAAAATTAATCGCTTGCGATTACCTCCCTTCGTTGTTGCAATTGTTAGAAGGTTCTGTACAATTTGAGTTGGCCAGCGATATCAATCGAGTGGTGCAGCGCTTGTTGACGATTCCTGAACTACGTGTTACGGGCGTAGATCGTCAAACGATTTCCCTATCTGGACCAGATATTTCTGCGGTGATGATTCAATCGATTCGGGTTTTCCGAGAGATGAATGTCGATTTGCATCAATTACGCATCCGCGAACCTAATCTAGAGCGGGTCTTTTTACATCTTACCGATCGGACCTTACGCGATTAAGTTAGCAGGGTTTGAAGATAAAGATGAAAATGGGAGATTTACAAGGCAAAGTACTTTGGAATGAGAGCTTTTCTATTCTTCTAAAAAAGGACAAACGGAAAAACGTGAAATCTAATTGGAAGGGTGAATCTAAAAAGTTTAGCAAGGAAAATTCATGCGTGTGATTTGGATTCTCGCCTGTAAAGATTTACAATTACTATTGCGTGATACACGCTCGACCATTTTGTTGTTAGTGATGCCATTGCTCTTTGTCGCAGTCCTAGGTGTAGCGGTAGGTGAAGGGTTTGGGCAGAAACCGGATGATCGATTGCGCATTTCAGTTGTAAATCTCGATGAGGGTTTACCAACTCCGCAAGGGGAAACTCCGCAAAGAGATACTCCGCAAAGAGATACTCCGCAAAAGGATAAATCAACTTCTAAAACGAATTCAAAAACAGTTTCTACAAAACAAAAACCAAAGAAGTCCGAACGTTATCCGGGTCGACGCTGGTCGGAAGTTGTTATCGAAGATCTCGCTAATACAGCAGGAATTCGCATCGAAGTTATCCAATCAACGGCGGAAGCCGAGGATCTGATCAGGCGGGGTAGAAGAGCAGCAATTTTAGTTTTTGAGAAGAATTTCTCCGAGCAAATGAATCGGTGTTCTTTTCTAACAGCAGCAGTTCCTCCGCCTCTGAATCCGTTATATCGAGATGGAATCCATGTCAATAAATTGGGATTGACGATATTGAAGGATAATACACAAAGCGTAGCGGCATCCATCATCGAACAGGTGGCGCAGGTAACTCTACTGAGAGTGGTTATCCCTTGGATGATCGGCCGTGCCTTTGAAAGAATTGGGGATGAGGAGTTCATGAAAGTGATAGGCCGAAAAATCCCTGGATACGATTGGTTACCTAATGCCGTAAAAAAACAACTCGGCCCTGCAGTCCAGCTCGGGATTGCCGATCTATTCAGCAATTACGATTTTTATGCTAAGACTTGGGCGGGATTGACTCGATCCGAAGAACAAAACGATAAAAGTTTGGATAATATTACTACTTTTGCTTCAACCGAAGGGAGTGGATTACTCAAACGTGGGGCGATGCGTTATCAAATACTGGTCCCATCGTATACCGTTATGTTTAGTTTCTTTTTGGTCTTAACGGTGGGTTGGTTATTTAGTTCCGAAAGAAGAAACGGTACTTTGGTGCGATTGAGAGCAGCACCGATCACTAAACTACAGATTCTTTTAGGAAAATTCTTCCCTTGTTTGATCATGTCTCTATTTCAGGGGCTCTTTCTGCTATTATGTGGAAAAATAATTTTTGGCATGAACTGGGGCAATCAACCTTTGTGGGTTATTTTGGTTGTATTTTCGACCTCGGTGGCAGCGATGGGATTGGCAATGTTGGTTACCAGTATAGCAAAAACAGAAGGGCAAGTAGCTATTTATGGGACAATTTTGGTTCTCGTTTTGGGGGGCTTGAGTGGATCAATGATGCCACGAGATCTTATGCCAGAAGAGATGAAGAAACTCAGTTTTATTACCCCTCATGCCTGGGCACTCGATTGCTATTCTCAACTATTGATGAATCCGCAACCAGACCTGGTTCTCGTAACTAAAAGTTGTATGGTGCTCATCAGTTTTGGTGTTGTTTTTTTGATCCTATCTTGGTTATTGATCCGATTCGATTGAGAGATATCGTAGTGACGGCAAAATGGAAAAGGGATAATCGGTATTGATGAATAAATATTAGCAATCGCCAAGAAAGTCGATGGCGTTAACAAAATAGATTGGTTCGACTCGATGAGGAATATAGAAAAACACGCAGCGAGACTAAACAAAGATCGAAATCAAGAGGAGCTTTTCTTGATTTCATATTTGTCAATCTTGCGATCGAGAGTAGATCGTTCGATCCCCAGAATTTCTGCCGTCTGACTTTTATTCCATTGAGTATGATTAAGGATAGCTCGAATATGTCTCTTTTCGATTTCCACAAGACTAACTAATTCTAGAGTTTTATGAACTCCAGAACCGAGTAGATCGTTGGCAGCGAGCCAAATATCGGTTGAATCGAGAATGGAGTTGGTGCTGAGTGCAACCGCTCGTTCGATAACGTTTCGCAGTTCGCGGACATTGCCTGGCCAGGAATGGGATTGTAATTTTGAAATTGCTTCGGAGGTGAACCCGCGAATTTTTCTTCCGGTTTCGCGCACAAATTTTTTCAAGAAATGATTTGCAAGCTCTTCAATATCGCTAAGGCGTTCCCGGAGTGGTGGGACACGAATTTCAACTACTTGCAATCGAAAAAATAAATCTTTGCGGAATTGTCCTGATCGGACCGCTTCTTCGAGTGGTTGATTGGTTGCGGCCACAACGCGAACATCGACTCTAATCTGATTATTTCCGCCAAGTCGTTCAAAGGGGTGGCCTTCTAGGACACGCAAAAATTTTGCCTGAGTGGTTAGTGGCATTTCGCCGATTTCGTCGAGGAAGATAGTGCCATGGTCGGCAGCTTCGAATTTACCGATCATCTTTTCCGTTGCGCCGGTGTATGCCCCTTTTTCATGGCCAAAAAGTTCGCTTTCAAGGAGCGTTTCTGTCAAAGCGGCGCAATTCAAACAGACATACGGAGCGTCACGCCTTGGGCTACTGAAATGAATCGCTCTAGCAACCAATTCTTTTCCAGATCCACTTTCGCCGCGAATCAAGACTGTTGCCGTGGTTGCTGCTACTCTGCTGATCTGGCCTTCGATCTGTTTTAACAGATCGCTGGAACCGACCAATTCACTTTCAAGCCTAAGAGAATCTTTCAATTCCCGATTGACAACTTGTAGTCGATCTTGTCTTTCGAGCTGGTGCCAAACCAGCGCAAAATGGCGCGCGATCGCCAGCGCGAATTCTAGATCGTCCTGTTCGAACTGATTGCTATTCTGAGAAGAATAGATATGCAATAAACCTTTGAGATCGTTCTCGTAAACGATCGGAGCGCAGATGAGACTAGAAGCTTTTAAATCGTTGATTGAATCCCGGCCGTTATATTGGGGATCTTGATGTAAATTTTTTGCCAAAACCGCTTCGCGGTTCTGGATGACCTCATGGCTAACCAGATGAGAAAATTTATAATAGGAGGTCTTTTTTTCGTCACGGAATCGGTGAGCTAAAAGTTGTTGATCTTTTCCATCGATGATCTGAGTGATAGCGGTCAGTTCTGCCGGAACCCCATCCATAATCGTTTCTAAGACAACCGATGTCAGTTCTTCCAGATTGTTGGCAGAACCCATGTCCAGGGCCATCCGGTATAAAAGATCGAGTACCTGCTCGAGGCGATTCGATTCACTAACTGTATGTTCATCAACCGTTGACGATTTGTTTTTTTTCAGAGATGGGGTAAAGCGCGTGGTTCGGAGTCGCTGTTTGATCTCAACCGTGGCACGATTTTCTTGAGGTTTTGGCGTATCGGGAGGCTTTGGCAATCTCGGTAGACTCTGAATACTTTCCGTGAAGAGAAACTTCGTTCTACCAATTTGAATTTCGTCCCCTTCGGTAATCGAATACTCGCGTTCTCGAATCGTTTCGTTGTTGACACGAGATCCATTTAGACTGCCAAGATCGGAAAGATACCAATTCCCTTCTTTAAAAAAAATTTCCGCATGTTCTCTGCTACACAGATCGTCGCGCAGCACAATTTGATTGGTGGGGGCGCGTCCCAGCTTAATACGCTGTTGACGTGAAAAAGTATGGACCTCCCCATAGCCGTTGTCGACCTTGGTAACTAGATAAATCGATTTCGTCGAGCCCAAACGAGGACTTTCTGATTTTGGCATCCCTAATTCAGCTTATTTTAGCTAAGCTGATTAACCCCCAATCATTGTAAATTACTTTTCCCATTTTTTTCTAAAAATATCCTCAACAAAAAAATCTCATTTCTAAGGCAGTGCTCTAAGGCATTACGGTCTCCATCAAAAAATCGGCAATCTTGATTCCCAATTTCGAGTCGACTCAATTTTAGGATTCCATTGGAGTTATGATCACAAATTATTTGACTCGAGGATATATCCGGGCGATTCATTTTCAACCAAATTGCAGTCAACATTCCATCTTCGATTCCGGTGTTATCTTCTGATACCAAGGGATTCTCGTGTACCAGAATATCATTAAAATAGTCATGAGCAAAATGATGATTAAACCTTTATCGGAAAGGGATAGACCAAGATTGTCTAAATCTCTATTACCAAAGATCTGTATTCCTTTGTTTTGTAAGACTGTTAGACTATTATTGAGTGCATGTAAAATCATCGTCAAAAATAGACTTCTCGTGGTGTAGAAGATCACAAAAAGAAAA
Organism: Planctomycetota bacterium; assembly: GCA_021809185.1. GTDB lineage: Bacteria > Planctomycetota > Planctomycetia > Gemmatales > Gemmataceae > JAKBAI01. The sequence goes on along the minus strand of JAKBAI010000047.1, from coordinate 13,902 downwards.
ACACCCATAAAGGCGGTTCCGAAGACATAACTCGGTTCAAAATGCAAGAGTCCAAAAAGGAGAGAAGAAACCAACAACGAGACCATAAAGTTGTACCGATTTCTTAATCCAGAGCCGATAAGACCTCGGCAAAGGAGTTCTTCCCCAAAACCGGGACATATTCCTATGACCATTATCGCCAAGCCCAAGTTCATTTTTCCTATTATCAACGACATCAGATCGATTTGTTGGTTCGGATCGTTCACAATAGGTTGAAAAATAGCTCGGCCAAGCTCATGAGCAAAACCATGAACAATCATTAGAACTGGAAGACATAGCATTGCCAGTAAAAAATGTCCTATTTTAGGAGGTGATAAGTGGACCTCTCGATACCAGTATCGCCCCATTCTCAGACGAGTCACCACTAAAATAAAAAGGACTGTTAGACCCTCAGCTCCAATGAAACCTGCATTAAAAAGTTCTGCAACGTAAACTCCCAAATGGTTATTATCTCTTATGTCTTCTAATTGATCTAAAATAATTTCTCTAAACTGGGCTGAATCTCCGTTAAAATGGGAGTACTGAATAAAAAAACTACATATTACCCCAATCAACATGCCAATAATATTGAGAATAAAAAAACAGAGTGCCCAGAAGATCGATTCTAATATTCCTAGTTTTTTTCCTTTCGTGGAAGATTTCGTGGAAGATGGGGATTCTTCGTTTATGGGAATGATCGTCGGGATCGAATTTTGGGAATGCTCATCATTTTCATAATGAGAATCAACGGAAATAACTATGGGAATCGAATCATAATTATGATTATCGTTGGAGTATCTGTTCTTCTTAAAGTTCGATTCAGATTCTGAGAAAGAAGCATCCTCGTAATCTCGATTATCTTTACTCATTTCTATTCTTAGACCATTCATTTCTGGATTTAGAGAGTTAAAAGTTCCCTAATCAATTATGACTCATAATTTTAATTTAACCAATATCTTTCATCTTAGTACTTAAACCAACCAAAGTATTCCCCAAATTGAAAAATCCAAGGATGTCGCCACGGATTCCAAATAGGATAAGTTACGGAAAAGGTAGAGATTCCCAGAAAGATTAGAGCAGTTCCTCGTTTCCAGGAAGATTTTTCCAATTGCTCTGCAATAGGGATAATTGCCAACAAAAATAATGGGGTTAACCAGAAAAACCATCTTGGCCCACTAGTCCAGCCGCCATAATTGTTTGTTTTGATGACATAAAAGCCGAACACCACCAGCGATAATCCCATTAACCAACAAGATATAGTAATGACGGGCTCTTGATCTCTTTCTTTCTCGATCGATAGACTATTTTTCGGATTATTCCTGAGAAAATGTAGCTTTTTGCTAACTACTTGGATAATACATGCTCCGATTCCGATTAGGGAAAGAAAAAAGATAGGGGTTAGACTAAAAAAACCATGATGGCCAAGGAGTAAATGAAAACTATATAACCATTTAGGTTCTCGAGCGAAGTCGATTCCCGATGGATTTTGTTGTGTTTTGATTTTTGCCCAATGACTACCAGGGTATTCGTACCATTCACTTCCAAATTTGCTATACCCCAATTTCCAATCTCCTAAGGCTTGGTAATTAATCGCGAACAGCAGAACGATTGGGATCAAAAATCCAAGAAGATAGGTGATTAAGATTTTGGGCCGAAATTCTATTTGAAACCACAAAAATCCTAATAAACATGCAAATGAAAGTGCAGGTAATTCCAAAGTTGTTAAGAAGCCAGCAAAGATTGCAGATAAGAAAATTCTGGAAAATCGAACGGAACTGGAAATTCTATTTCCCGGTTCATTTGTTTTTGATTTCAAATCAGTTGCGCGCATTCGTTCGATTATCCAAGGTTCGAGTGCGAACAATACTAAAAATGCGGCAGGGGTATGATTATTCAAAGTCACACTGAAAGTAGTTAAAAAAGTAGCGAAACAGGCACAGGAAAAAAGATAGATTTTAGACCAATCCTTGATGAGAAAATAATCCAAACAATGCTGAAAACGCCACAAATAAAGGGCTAAAGGCAATAAATTAAATGTTAAAAGGATTGTTATAACTACTTCCCAGCGCTGATCTTTCATGTTCCAATGAATGAGGTGATATAAAAGCGCATATTCTGCGGAAATAAGTGTAGTAAATAAAGGGGGTTTGGTAGAGTAAAACTGCTTTGTTTGAGGGTCCATCATAATATCGATCGATTGATAACCTGGCTCAAAGACAATTCCTTCATCACGGTATCCGATGGGGGTTGATCGATCCTCAATCCTTTTCCCAATCACGAAAGTTTTGTTTTCGACGAGTGCTCGAATAGTTGCCCAACGGGAACGATCGTTGGAAGAAAACGTTGGCATCCGCTCTGGTTTTACTTCCGGCCATTTTCGATGCGGATAAGCATAATACAAACTGGGGTCAAACAAACCTTCTACCGCGCAAATTCGAGCGGACGTAATTCCCAAAGTCACTACCCACAAAATGAAATAGATCGATTTAATATTAGGTGATTTCAGAATATTTTCATTCATCTGGTTTATCAATTTTCTTTCTCCTATCCTGTAACTAATTTACTTAATTTTAATTTCATTTTTTATTGCCGTATTCATCATTTTATGAGAGTTATTCATTAGCAAAAGAGAATTCAACGATAGCGAAGCAATTTAATTAAAAAGTTCGGAAAGAGCTAAATAGGAATAAAAAGTGAAGATCGGCTCGATTTTTGGCAAGAATAATTCTCGAAAATGACAAAAGAATTCCTTTCTTTGAAAAAATTTTCGAGAACAAACATCAATCGATAAGCTTTGATATATCAGGTTTTTGGTTCATTCGTCGATTTTTTTTCTTTGTCGGATTCTGTGGTGAGATGTGGTTGCTCCAGATGGAACTTAGTTTCCATTTGATAAAGTTGCCCCAGAGTAAGTAGAGTGGGTTCAGACCAAATTCTACCAGTGATCGTCATACTCGTAGGAAGATGATGATCACCGAATCCTGTTGGTAAGGCTAAGCCTGGTTGGCCAACAAGATTGCCAGCTGGAATAACCCCCGTAGATCTGCTCCCAAAGTTTTTGTAACCATTGGAAAAATCTTTTTCGATTGGCGGGGCAACGGTAGCAAACGAAGGGCACAGAAGCCCATCGAAGGATTCGTAAATTTTGTGCATCTCTTTTTTCATTCTGCCACGCAATCGAAGTGCTTGCAGATAATCGACTGCTGGTATCATTAAAGAGAGAAAACCAGTGGTTCGATCTTTCTCATTTTGCAATTCTTTGACTTTTCCGCTCACGATCAGGCTATGAAATGCACTAGCCCCTTCGACGGCGACAATTGTCGACATCGCCTGACCAAAAGGTAAAGAAGGCAAATTTACCTCCTTTTCTTCGATCACTGCAAAGTTTTTTAATACTTCTAAGGCAGATTCGAAATTTTTCTTCACGGCAGGCATTAGCCCTTCTTTAGAGCCAGCAATCAGAGCGAGGCGATATTTTTTCTTTTTCGGAAGGGCAGATATCGGAGCATGAGAAAAGGATTTATCAACACTGCTCGCATCGCGATGATCAAATCCCGAAATGGCATTCAAAACAATGCCGCAACAATCGGCGGAGCGAGCCATAGGGCCTAATTTGTCTAAGGACCAACAAAGGGCCATAGCACCATATCGACTTATACGACCAAAAGTTGGACGAAGGCCGGTTACCCCGCAATACGATGAAGGGTTAATAATCGATCCGGAAGTTTCTGAACCGATTGCAAAACAAACCAGACCAGCGGCGACTGCTGATCCAGATCCCGATGAAGATCCCCCAGACCAATAGTTTCTATCCCAGGGACATCGTCCTGGTCCCGTAAAGCTAGCATCGGCACTATCATAACCGAGACCCCCCGCTAACTCGACCATGCTGAGCTTGGCGAGAAGAATTGCCCCTTGCTGTTGTAATTTTTCGATAACTGTAGCATTCTGATCGATAACGCGATCACGATACGGTGCGGCACCCCAGGTCGTGGGTGCTCCTTTATAGGCTAATAGGTCTTTGACTCCATATGGTATGCCATGAAGCAAACCGCGATATTTTCCCGATGTTATTTCTGTTTCTGCTGTTCGGGCTTCACGCAACGCTTGTTCATGTAGGATAGTAACCACGGCACCATAATGTTTCCCATACTTTTCTAAGCGTGCCAAATATCCTTTTGTTAATTCAACCGGAGATATTTTTTTTGACTTGATTAATTCTGCAAGGGTGCGTATTGGTTGAAAAAACAATGCTGTTCCTTCCACAGGAATCCTCCGGATTATTGAACTTATATATTTTTGAAACGATCATTAAACTATTTCAGGTTGACCTCGAATATCGGATCCACTTAAGGAATGATATTTTGCTTAAGAACAATCTTAAGAATAATCTAAAAATTAATCTAAAGAGAAATCTAAAGAATATTTTAGAGTTTTTTGGAGAGGATTATAAAAGAAAGAAACTCGGTTATTAAAGAGTTTATGGGAGATCTGCTCGGAAAGCAACGGAAGGATCCTCTCCATTCTCTAATTCGGTTTTGTACAAACCTTGGCTGCTTTTCAGTCGTTGCAGCGCCCGGGTGACCAACTGTTCAATTTCCTGATTGTTCAAAATATGGCCATGTTTTAACTTCAAGAATGTCGTGATGGCATTTCCTAAATCTTTTAAGTCTTTAAATGGCGCTAAAGTGGGATTCTTTTTCTTAGGTTCTTCTGCCGAAGCAATTCCTGAAAAAATAGTTGGGATAACAATCCCTAAGCTTGCCAATCCCTCAAAAAATGTTCCTGGTAATTCCCTTCGTGAGAGTGATCCTGAATTTGTTGTCTGCTCATCCCACTCAAAATCGGATTCGATTTTTGTTGGATCGGAAATCGTGTAATCATCAATAATCATATTTTGAAACTCCTGACAGTTTTCAATAGTATATTAATTCGAAATAAACAAAAAACAAAAATTCTGAAAAAGATCTATTTTTTAGAATTAACTACTTCAAAACGAGTGAACGTAAGAAGTAAAAAAATGTAGCTGGAAGAATAAATCAATAACGAAGCATTAATAAAAACTTAGAAGCTACAAACATTAATTCTAAAGCGCCCAGAATTAGTACTTGGCTATATCTAGATCTAGAAAATCACATGAGAGAAGATCTTATTCCATAAATGAAAAACGAGCTGATTTTCATTTTGAAATAATCTTTCTATCGATTTAATTTCAAGGATGTTTTGAATCATCACGAATAGTAAAATAGATTCATGAATAAATATTTGAAAATAAGTTGGTTTGGATAACGAATATCCCTGAATAATTGAGATCGTGTTATGATCGATAAAAGGGTACATAAGAACAATAATTGAATTTAGAATGAAGTTTTAAGAAAATGGATAATTCAGTAGAGAAACTCGATAAAGCAATACAAATGGATCGAGTCAGTAAACGATTTGGGGATTTTACTGCGGTAAATGAACTCAGTTTAACTGTTCCTTTGAATTGCATTTATGGATTCATTGGTCCAAACGGATCGGGTAAAACGACCACATTACGGATGATTCTTCGCATTTATTTTCCCGATGAAGGGACCATTGAAGTTCTAGGGAGATCCTCTCTTTCCGCTGCGAACCATGAAATCGGTTATCTCCCCGAAGAAAGAGGCTTGTATAAGAAAATGAAAGTTGGGGAATTGCTCCAATTTTATGCCTCTTTGAAAGGAATGAATCGAGCAAATTCCGAGATCGATTCTTGGTTGGAACGAATGGGATTGCAGGAATGGAAACAAAAGAAAATCGAAGCTCTTTCGAAAGGGATGGCGCAAAAAATTCAATTCATTGCAACCATCCTTGCCAAGCCTAAATTAGTGGTTCTCGATGAACCTTTTAGTGGATTAGATCCAGTAAATGCAGAAGTGTTACGCGATGCGGTATTATCCCTTAAACGCGAAGGTTCAACGGTTATTTTTTCGACTCATGATATGAGCGTTGCCGAAAAAATGTGCGATTTTATTTTCATGATTTATAAAGGGAATAAAGTTTTGGATGGAACACTAGTCTCGATTCAAAATGTTTATGGCCAGGATACTATCCGAGTCCGTTTGGAAGGGAAATCGTTATACAATCTCGTTATGCCTGGTATTGAAAAAGTGGTCGATTTTGGCCATTACCAAGAATTGCGTAAGCATGCTGATGCCGACTCTCAGGAAATCCTTGCGAAATTGATGCAGATGGGGAGAGTCCTCCAATTTGAACAAGTGAACCCATCTTTAGAAGACATTTTCAAACGGATCGTCGAGCCTCTACCGATCCTATCGAATTCTTTGTGAAACTTCGATTCTATTCATCAATGGTTGTCGCATGTGGATAGAGGAGAATTAATTCATTGATTGATGATTAACGGGGTTTGCCGATGTGTCTAAAAAAGTGATTTTATCTTTAGTATCCCTATTACTAATTCTTGTAGATATGTGGCAGATAGGATCCGAGGATATCCAGCCTTAGTACACTTAGTACTCTTAGTGCAATGCAAGGTTGAATGAGATTCTGGGTGCTATTAAAGAGTAAGAAAAAAATTAAGTTGGCGCAAATATACTGTAGAGAATAATTTATGTATAAAATCTGGGCTGTTGCCAAGAGAGAATATCGAGCTGCGGTCAAATCAAAGGCTTTCGTGATCAGTATCGTCATGATGCCGATTCTGATGGTCGTTAGTGGCGGGATTCAGTGGTGGTTTACCAAAATGCAGATGGAGAAAGAGAAGCTCTATGTGATTATTGATCGATCGCCTGGAGGTAAATTAGCTCCCCAGCTTCAAACGAGTATTGAAGCCTATAATCAGCTCGGGATCGATGCCAAAACAAAAAAGCGAAAAACACCTCTCTATAAGTTTGAGATTGTGGAACCGACTCCGCTTTCCGATCCAGATGCCGTTATGAAACAGCGATTCGAAATTTGTCAGCGGATCGAAACTGGGAAAGTGATGGGATTGATCGAGATTGGTCAAGATATTTATCGTCCGAACATCCCTGGAATTTCAAACTTATTTCAACAGAAAGGGCATTCAAATACTGGTTTCTTTCCTGGAATTCTAGCTCAAGTATTTAATAAATCGAGTTCTAGTTCGAAATCGGCAAATAGCGATGATGTTTCAGAAGGATTATCAGATAACAATAATTTTTTGAATTTGGGTAACGCTGAAAAGGTTCCTGATAATGAAGCAATTCGTTTTCAAATCAAAAATCCGATGGAATCGACATTTGGATTCATTATCGAAAAGCTCGTAACAGATCTGGTTACGCAAGAAAGACTACGCCAAACCAATGTCTCGAGTTGGCAAATTGCTCTATCACGATTCCCCATTGTCCTGAAATCGAAAAATCTCACTATCTGGAATTCGGATACTCAAAAGTACGAAGAGACTTCTAAAAGTATACAAATTGTGAATTTTATTTTACCCGGATTGTTGATTGCTCTGATGTTTATGGTCATCATGATCGGAGCAAGTTCTGCTATGCAAGGGGTGATCGAAGAAAAAACTTTACGAATTGCGGAAGTTCTCTTAGGTTCCCTATCACCGTTTGAATTGATGGCAGGGAAGTTGCTCGGTATGATCGGGGTTTCTTGGACAATGGCAATTGTTTATTTGGGCGGTGGTCTGGTTTTGACCAAATCGCTCGATCTTTTACCTTCTATTTCGCCAATGTTAGGCGTGTGGTTTGTCATTTTACTAACGATGTCCTTGCTTGTTTATGGATCTTTATTTATTGCGATAGGCGCAGCGGCTGGGGATATCAAAGAGTCTCAAACCTTGATGACACCGATCATGATGCTTGCTGTCCTGCCCCTCATGGCCTCTAGTACGGTGATGGCAGAACCGAACGGGATAATCGCCAAAATATTGTCTTTCTATCCATTCTCGTCACCGATGTTTCTGGTTGCCCGCGAAGCAGTTCCTCCTGGAGTACCTATTTGGGAAATGCTTCTGGGAATTTTCGTAATGATTCTAACGACAATCGCAGCTATTTGGGCAGCAGGGAGAGTATTCCGCATAACGATCCTCATGCAGGGGAATCCGCCTAAATTCAAAGATCTCATTCGTTGGATTTTCAAGGGATAATGGTAATTTTGTGAGAGATTATCCCAAAATGATAAAGTCCATTAAAAGATCTACAAATGGATTTATCTTTTTTGGGATAGTTTCTGAAATCTCCTTAACCTAAAAATCAAGAAAAGGTAGCCACTCAAAACACCGTTAGAAAACCTACTGATGCACGATCCATTTAGAAAGATCGAATATCTGTAAGTGAAAATCAAGCATAAGTACCAAGCGAAGCTAGAAACCAATTTACAGAATAATAAACTTATCTTTGCATTTGTCGGTGATCACTGTAGCCAATAAAATTATTCTCGCCTTAAATAGGCAATGATTCCCATATGGGGGACTATCTCTATCCTAGAGCTTTTGGCATGATGAGAGGGAAATTGTTTGTCTAATCTGAGTATTTCTCTATCTATCAGAATGAAACAGATCGTTTGATTCTTGAATCAATCAAGAATCAGGATGGTTTATCGAGGGGCAGAGCTAAGAAGGGTTTTCTGCGCTTCTTGTAATTTATTAACTAAGTCGATTGCTTTTTGAGAATCTGGATTATGTTTTAGCGCGAGGAGTGCCCAACCTAGACCAGAATCGATTTTTCCTAATTTCCAGTAAATATCAGCTAATTCTAATTGTAAATTTAGATCATCAGGCTTTTGTGGTAGTTCCCGATTGCAGATTTCTAACATCCGTTTTGTATTTAGATTAATCGATTCGAGAATTTTATCCCATTTTTTGACCTCCTCGGTTTTATTTTGCCGATTTAGAATCTGAATCAGTTGAAAAATGCCATCACGATTCGATGGGTCTAACTTCAGTAATCTCTGGAAATATTCCATAGCTGAATCATCTTTCTGAAGAAGTGAATAAAGTTCTCCATAGGTGAGCAAATAAAGAGGGCTTGTCTCCAATCCAGTAATCGCTGAAATTCGATCATGCCCTTCCTGAAGTCGATTTAATAAAAGACAGCTTCGAGCCAAATATAACTGAATCATCGGTTTTTGCTGTAATGAATCTGCCAACTGGGTCAAATGATCATACAGTTCTTGAGGTTGTTTAATTTCAAGTAAGCAATAAGCTAATCCCAGATGATAGGGGAGATAATCGGGATTCCCTTTCATCGCTTGATGGTAAGCGATGATCGCCTCTTCATAACGGTGTAATCGTTGCCATAATCTTGCTTCGTAATAGTAGATCCGAAATTGACCTGGATCTATTTTTTTCCAATTCTTGATGGCCGATTCTAAATCACCATGGCGGTAGACATGCAGATAACCCATACATAAAGCTTCATAGATGATGGCATCCTTCTTATCATCTTGGCCAAGTTGATTTTTGAGATAGGGTTCTGTGTCTTTCATCTCTCCTGTAGCGGTATTTAATAGAGTCCATTCGAATAAGCCGATTTTTGCTTTTTTATCTAGTTTTTGAATTTTCACGATCCATTGGTCGGCATCGCTAAACTCTTCCTGAATCCAAGCCGATCGAGCGAGAATAATCATCCCCTCGATTCGAGTAGAATCTATTTTCAATGCTCGCTCAGCGTATGCTGTTGCCTCTTCAATGTGATCTTTTTGCATCCAGGATTTAGCTTTGCCGACAAAATAATCTGGCAAGTAATAATAAGCGCCCAATAAAGCCGAACCTGAAATAAAATAGAGAAAGAGCATCCAACGATTCAATAGGATCGACAAGATCTTCTTTACGAATCCCGGTTTATTTGAAGAGGAGAATGACATGATGATTCAATTGTTAATAACTTTCATTTCTTTGAATTCGATTGGAGTTTTTGACGGTATTCTGCAATTGATTCTAATACTTTTTTATTTTGCGGATCCAATTTGAGAGCACCTTCGAGCCAGCGAAATCCCTGATCGAATTCCCCAGCATCTAACAAAATTCGGGCAACTTCCAGATATAGCTCAGGATCATTGGGTCGTTGACCAAGTTCCTGCCCAATGATCGTTTGCATTCTTTGCATTCCTTGCCGTATCTTATCTGCTTTTTCCTGTTCTCGTTTATAATCTTTTTCTCGATTCAATTCGTGATAATTTCGCGCGAGCAGAAAGCGCGATTCCGAATTACTGGGTTGCAGTTCAACGGCTTTGGTCAATTCTCTGAGCGATTCTTCGTACCGCTCTTGATCCAACAGCATTCTTCCAAATTCTAGATGGGCATCAGAATTATCCGGATGCTTATTTAAGAGATTTTGGAGTGTTTTTTCCCCAAGATCGGTTTGATTCTTAGCAAAGTAACATTTGGCCAGAGCAATTTCTAGTTCTGGTTGATCTTGAAGTGGCAAAATAGGTTGAAACAGATCCCATACCTCTTCCATTCTCTGGCGATTGGTTAGAATTAAAATGAGCCTTGATCGTGCTTCGAGCTGATCGGGGACATGATCCAAAATCTCTCGATAATCGACAACCGCACGGTCTAAATTCGAAAGATGTTCGTTGATTTTACCTCGGCATAATAGGGCATAGGAATTACTGGGAGAGCTATTCAACCATTCTTCAATCACTTGCAAAGCTTCTGGATAACGATAGGCTTTCATATAACCTCTACAAACCGTTTCTAAAATCAGTAACTTTTCTGGGTGATTTTGGGCAACCAACGAACGCAAATAGGGGACGATCGAGTCTAATCCCCCTATCTGTGCCGAAAGTAAAACCTTTTCCAGATTGTAAGCTTCGTCCGGTTTTTGATCGATTTTTTCTAGGTACTGTTCAAGAAATTCTTCGGCTTTTGTAAAATCTCCCATCCTCCGACATAATTGTGCATAACGTAGATATAAACTCGGTCGATAGAACCAGATCCTCAGACAACGATCTAGTCTACTTCTCGCTTCAGGAAATCGATAATGCTCTATCGCCTCATCGGCTTTTTTCGATTCGATGGTTGCGTAAAACTGAACACCGATCAAAAATAACGCCATAGTTAATAGAACGATGATGTATACCCATCGAAACGATTTTATGCGTTTTGCTGAAATAACCATAATTTAACTTATAAATTTTGTTAAACTTATTCTCCAACCTACAATTGATGTTATACAAACTTTGACTTACAACAGAAACTTATCAATTCCTGATTCTTAATCAGTTAGGAATAGGAAAGGAGATCGCTCACAAGTTAAAAAGCTTCATTTTAGAAAATGGAATGAGAAGCCGAGCGAGGGAAATCTCCTCTGATTCTTATTTCAATTCTTCCCTTCAGAAGAGAAAGCCTTTGTTCAACGATCGGTTACCAAGCACCCACCCACTCGCTGAGCTGACAACAATCTCATTCATCGTTAACCAGTGAAAAGTATCCCCTTAAAAGAACTTAGATCGGGTTCTTAATCGCTTAGGAGATTTTTGTGTAAAAGAAGTTAGTCTTTCAAAAGAAACGCAAAACAAACGAAGTATCTTCACCTATATTTTGCTCAAATATTCAGTGTGAATTCGAATCCCCATGTCATTTTGTTTTTGAACAAAATGATAAAATAGTTGGTTGCGATTTCAGGTCTTTAATTCAGTTAGATTACGTAAACTTCTTTTGCTGATTCTTAAATCGTAGGTCATCTAAAAATTCATACTCAAAAAGAAGAATTTAGAAGAGTAAGAAATCTAAAGGGGAAAAAACTGATGTTCTTTAGTTTGTTATAATAATTCGGTGGAGATAATTTAATTTATGTTAGAGTAGTTATCGGATAGAGGGGAACTTGCCCTTATCTAAAAGAAAGATCCTTTATCGAGTTTCTATTGAATGAGAAATAATCTTAGAAACTTTGTTTTTTTCTGCCAAAATGTCTATCATAAGATTGTCCTGAATTGATTTTTAATGATTTTTTGATCTATCTAAATCGATTAAGCTCAGCTCGGTTTGGAAATGATGATGAATTGAATTTTTGATTTAAATCCAAGATAATACATAGTCTAGGGTCAAAATAAATAAAAAGAGAAAGAATTTAGAAACCAATTCGTTTACGATATCAAGAGATATTATTTGTTAATGCGAATTTTGAATCGATGTTAAGTACTCTAGGTGATGTATTAGAACTTTGTTGAGTCAATCGATCCCTACAATTAAGATCGAGATAATCCTAGAATGGGATTTAATCTCGAAATAAATCTCCGAAAAGGAATAAATATTGAAAGCTTCAACGCAAATAAATGATTTTCATTTAGATGGATGCCATGAAAATAGCCAGTTAAGTAATCGGATTTCTGCAGAGAACATGGAGCGAATTCGACTAGCCGTCCGGGAAATATTGAGTGCAGTGGGAGAGGATCCTGATCGTGAGGGTTTACTGGAAACTCCCGATAGAGTGGCGCGAATGTATGCGGAGTTATTTTCTGGGCTAAGTGAGGATCCCCGCGAACATCTACAAAAAATGTTCAATGTGAAACACGATGAAATGGTTCTGGAACGGGATATTGATTTCTCGAGTGTGTGTGAACATCATTTACTCCCATTCATGGGTAAAGTTCATATTGCTTATCTTCCGAATGGCCAGGTAGTTGGGTTGAGCAAATTGGCACGAGTAGTGGAAGTGGTATCGCATCGTCCGCAGGTCCAGGAGAGAATGACCGAAGAAATCGCCGATCTAGTAATGGACGAGCTGCACGCAAAGGGAGTTGGAGTCGTTATTGAGGCTAGTCATACCTGCATGACGATTAGGGGTGTTCGTAAACCGGGGAGTTCCTGCATAACCAGTGCTATGCGTGGTCACTTTAAATCGAATCCGATGACTCGTTCGGAATTTATGTCTTTGGTATTCGGTGGCAAAAAATAATCCTCTTGTTCTTCATAAATGGATAGGGTAGACAAAATCGGTTTCAATTCAATTGAAACCGATTCGGCTACAATTGGAAAGAGAATTTCAGAATAATTTCATTAAAATTCTTTTGCAAGTTGATTTATTGGCAAAAAGAGTTTTCTTGTAGAAAAGAATTTAAGAGTTTTGATCGGATTAAAGAAATCCCTCTTGTTCGAATCACATTTCTTGACTAACATTTCAGATTGAGAAAAAAGTTTTGAATTGATTTAGAGGAAACCAGTGGCAAAAAAAGCTGCCGATAGTCGCTCGAGTAATATTTGCTATGATCCACAAAATCCATTGATTGTGCAATCGGATCGTTCGATTCTAGTGGAAGTGGATAATCCACGATATCCTGAGGCAAGAGATGCCTTAGCGGTATTCGCAGAACTCGAGAAAAGCCCGGAACATATTCATACCTATCGAATTACCAATTTATCATTGTGGAATGCAGCTGCTGCAGGTGTTTCCTCCCAAGAGATGATCGATAGCCTTGCCAAATTTAGTAAGTTCCCAATTCCGAATAATCTGCCTATAGATATTGAGGAAACGGTCAATCGATACGGTCGGATTCGATTAGAGAAGTTAGATGATGGTCAATTAAAACTGGTTTCCTCAGATCCAATCCTTTTGGAAGAAATAACCCGTCATCCTCGTGTTAGAGAATTGCTTGGAGAGAAATTAGATAAAAATAGTTTCGCCATCCTTGCTGCTTATCGGGGGATTTTAAAGTTAGCCCTTATTCAGATAGGATACCCTGCTGAGGATCTTGCGGGCTATACGGATGGGGAGAGTCTCGAAGTACAATTGAGGAAAATATGCCGGACAGGTCTCCCATTTCATTTACGAGATTACCAGAAAGAGGCGGGAGATATTTTTTATGCAGGCGGCACGGTACGAGGGGGCAGTGGGGTAGTGGTATTACCATGTGGAGCTGGTAAAACGATTGTCGGCATAAGCACGATGGCGCTTGTTCAGAAAAAGACGTTGATTCTTACCA
>JAKBAI010000287.1 GCA_021809185.1 Planctomycetota bacterium | reverse complement strand
TAAAATTAGTCGATCTGAATGGAGATGGGGAAACCGATTTTTACGAATGCTTCAATAACGACCATCAGGTAACGGAACATTTCCACGAATTCGCTATGGGTCTGCAAACCGATTCGGAGGGGAATTTTTATTACGCTAAAAGTGGCCGTCATGCTCTGCCTGCTCTCATTCCACACCACGGTACACTGCTCAAAGTGAGCAAAGATGGCAGTCGAACAGAAATTCTAGCTACCGGCTTTCGCGCAGCGAACGGCATCTGTCTCAATCCCGATGGAAGCTTTTTCGTTACAGATCAGGAAGGATTCTGGACCCCTAAAAACCGCATCAATCTAGTTGAAAAAGGGGGATTCTACGGCAATATGTGGGGCTATACCGATATCACCGATACCTCCGATTCGGCCATGAAACAGCCTTTGTGCTGGATTACGAACGCTTTCGATCGATCCCCTGCTGAACTGATCTGGGTTCCTGCCAACTCCTGGGGTAATTTGGGCGGCACTCTACTTAATACCTCCTACGGGATGGGGCAAATCTTCGTGGTCCCCTATGAAAAAATAGATGGCCAAGCTCAAGGTGGAATGTGTGCTCTTCCCCTCCCCGTATTCCCGACCGGAATTATGCGACCGCGCTTTAATCCCAAGGATGGTCAACTATATATATGCGGTATGTTCGCATGGGCGGGCAATCGAACTCAGCCCGGGGGATTCTATCGTGTTCGCTATACCGGCAAATCGATCGATCTACCCATAGCATTAAAAGCCAAGAAAAATATGATTGAAATAACTTTCACGGATGCCTTGGATTCCAACTCTGCCGATGTGAAAAACTTTGATGTCAAAACCTGGGCATTGAAACGAACTCAAGCCTACGGTTCTAAACATATTAACGAAAAACCACTTGTCATCGCTAAGGCAAGAATTCTGGCCGATGGCAAAACGGTTCAACTGGAAATCCCAGATCTAGCCCCTACCTGGTGTATGGAAATAAAATATCGTCTGAAAGGTACCGATGGTCATCTGATTACGGGAACGATCGATAACACCATCCATCATTTGGGGAAATAACTTACCTCCAATGAAGTTTATATCTTTCACCGAGTAAATGAATATATTAGATCAGTGATTAATTTTCGCCCAGTCCCTCATGACTTGGACTCTTACGGATTGGACTCTTAGGGACTAGACTCTTACCGATTCGACTCTTTCGAATTGGACTCTTAGGGATTGAAGTTTTTTTTAATCATCTACCCCTTTGCCATCGAGAATAGGCTGAATATATTTTTCAATTCTGGATAGACGGGTTTTAGATTGTTTAGCAGCTGCGAAATAGAGTAAATAACCCCGTTGGCGTCCGGGGGTCAAAGATTCAAAAGCGGCTTTAAGATCAGGGCGTTCTGCTAATTTCGTCTGAAATTCTTCTGGCACTGGATAGTCTTCGGTTTTTCGTTTAACGATTTTCATGCCCACTTTTTCGTTCTTTATCGCCTCCTGAATATATTCTTTTAATGTCGACTCGAGATCGATGATCGTTTCCATATCTGCAAAACGAATTTGACGTGCTGCTTGGACATTTTTTGTTTGCTGAATGAGAAGCCCATAAGGGTCGTTTAATAGCGCCCCCTGAAAAAAACAGATCGCGCAGTATTCCTTGAATTCATGGATCAAAATGATGTTTTTGTCATTTAATGTATAACAGGGTACACCCCATTTTAATTGCTCTTCTAATTCTGTTTCTAATAAGATTTCTCTTAACTTAAGTATCTCTTTTTGAAATTTTTTTGATTTTTTAAAGTAAAAATCAACTTTGGGATTCTTTTTTCCCATCGACAAATTCTCCAAATACGATTATCACTCCATGCTCAACTAAAGTGATTTCTAGAGTAACTTTATAAAATTTCGATCAATCATGCTCTTGACTCGAACTCCAGTAATAGAACTCCTTGTTCTGATCGAAATGGGCTTTTGTGGATCCTCACTTAATCAGTCTATACTGCTTTTTCATCATTATGAATGTTTATTCCCTTCGTTGTCAATACCATTGTGACTGTTTATAAGTGATTCATCTCACCGAAGGATCTACTAACTCATTAGATTTGAAATTGGCTCATCATAAGGGCGATGGAGACTATACACTGAACCCTCTCGCGGATCTTGAAAGTAGTTCGACAAACAACGATCTTTAGACCGAAAAAAGGGGAACCGCGAATTCGCGATTCCCCTTCCAATGAATCATCAAAGATAAATTTCTATAGCTAAAAAAGTCGGAGGACTATTTTTTCTTTTGTTCGAGAACCGCTTGAGCAGCGGCTAATCGAGCGATAGGTACTCGGAAAGGGGAGCAGCTCACATAGTTCAAGCCTACTAGGTTACAGAACTTGACGCTATCCGGTTCGCCGCCATGTTCCCCGCAGATCCCGATCTTAAGACCTGGACTGACGGAGCGTCCTTTAGAAACACCGATCTTCATCAGTTCACCAACCCCCGCGGTATCGAGGGTTTGGAACGGATCTTTGGCAATAATCTCATTTTCCGTGTAATGGTGAATAAAACTATTATAGTCATCGCGACTCATGCCAAGCCCGGTTTGAGTAAGATCGTTGGTACCGAAGCTAAAGAATTGAGCCTCTTGTGCGATCTGATCGGCAACCATACATGCTCGTGGCAATTCAATCATGGTGCCAACAAGATAAGGAACGTTGATTCCTTTTTCTGCAAATACTTTTTTGGCCATTTCGTGAACTAATTTGGCTTGGGCCTTCAATTCTGGTAGGAAACCGACTAAAGGAATCATCACTTCCGGTTCAACTTTAATCCCCTCTTTAGCAACATTACAAGCTGCTTCAAAAATTGCGCGAGCCTGCATTTCCGTGATTTCTGGGTAGACGTTCCCTAATCGGCAGCCTCGGAAACCCAACATCGGATTCATTTCGTGGAGGGCTTTAACCCGTTCCTGAATCACATGTAATGGCAGCTTCATTTCCGTACTCATCTGTTTTTGCCCTGCTTCATCCTGAGGTAAGAATTCATGCAACGGCGGATCTAAAGTACGAATGGTAACCGGAAAGCCTTTCATGGCTCGGAAAAGCCCTTCGAAGTCAGATCGTTGATGAGGTAATAGTTTAGCTAGAGCAACTTCACGTTCTGCTTTGGTATTCGCAAGAATCATTTCACGCATCGCTAGAATATGATCAAAGAACATATGCTCGGTTCGACACAATCCGATCCCTTCAGCACCGAAGGCAATCGCTTGCTCGGCTTGATCCGGTTTATCGGCGTTGGTGCGAACTTTCAAATGACGAACCGAATCGGCCCAGGACATCAAGGCGGCATATTGTTGATACAGTTTAGACTCTTCGGGTTTAAGCGATTTTTGAATGAGAACCTGGATAATTTCACTTGGTTGTGTGGCAATCTGACCAGCAATCACCTCTCCAGTAAAACCATCAACGCTTATGAAATCCCCATCATTGAAGGTTTGACCTTTGACGGTTAAGGTTCGCTTGTTGTAATCGATTTGTAGCTCTCCACAACCGACAACACAAACCTTACCCATTTGCCGGGAAACCAGTGCGGCATGGGAAGAAGCCCCACCAAATGCCGTAAGAATGCCATCAGCAGCTTGCATCCCGCGAATATCTTCTGGGCTGGTTTCTCGTCGAACTAGGATAACTCGCCCCTTGGGAGCACGTTGACCATGGGCATCGACAGCACCATGTTTCTTTACATGCTCTTCGGCATCATCCGCAAAAAATTTGATAACACCGGTTGCTGCTCCTGGCCCCGCATTGATCCCCTTGGCTAGCAAACGATTTTCTTTAATCGCAGCAGCTTTGGCATTTCGATCGAATATAGGCTGTAAAAGCTGATTCAGATCGTCAGGAGGAATACGCCCGACCGATAGGGCTTCCTCTTTACTAATCAATCCTTCCTGGACCATATCCACCGCAAACCGAATCGCGGCAAACCCAGTTCGTTTACCGTTTCTGGTCTGTAACATCCACAAACGACCTTTTTGAATCGTAAACTCGATATCCTGAACATCTTTATAATGTTTTTCTAAGGCATCACGAATTTCTAAAAGCTGTTTGTAAACAGCAGGCATCTCTTTTTCCATCTCTTGGATTTTCTTGGGGGTCCGAATTCCAGCGACCACATCCTCCCCCTGAGCGTTAATAAGATATTCTCCATAAAATACCTTTTCGCCAGTTGCTGGATCACGTGTAAAGGCCACTCCGGTGCCCGAATCATCCCCCATATTACCATAGACCATCGAACAGATATTGGCAGCAGTTCCCCATTCGTGAGGATAACCATATTGACGGCGATAGACAATCGCACGATCATTATTCCAAGAACCAAAAACAGCTCCGATAGCACCCCACATCTGTTGCATGGGGTCTTCGGGGAAGTCTTTGCCGGTCCGTTGTTTTACAGCGGATTTGAACCGTTTTACCAATTCTTGCAAATCGGTTACCGTCAATTCCGTATCGAGATGTTTATTCCGTTCCTTTTTCAGTTCATGCATGATCACTTCAAAAGGATCTTCTTCCGTTTTGCTTTCGGGCTTTAATCCAAGAACGACATCTCCATACATCTGCACAAAACGGCGATAGCTATCCCAAGCAAACCGTTCATTATTGGTACTATCTGCCAATCCTTTTAGGGTTGCTTCGTTCAAACCGATGTTCAAAACCGTATCCATCATCCCTGGCATCGATACCCGT
The DNA here is from genome assembly GCA_021809185.1 of Planctomycetota bacterium. Lineage (GTDB taxonomy): Bacteria > Planctomycetota > Planctomycetia > Gemmatales > Gemmataceae > JAKBAI01. The sequence goes on along the minus strand of JAKBAI010000287.1, from coordinate 968 downwards.
GCTCCGGATCGACAAGAAACCAGTAAGGGATGTTTAGGGTCGCCAAATTTCGCACCCATCACGGTTTCGGTTTTCCTAAGAGCCTCTTCTACCTGCCCTTTCAATTCGGCAGGATATTGATTTTTATTATCATAATAAGCAGTACAAACTTCAGTTGTGATGGTAAAACCGGCTGGGACTGGCAAACCAATCAGGCACATTTCAGCTAGATTAGCCCCTTTTCCACCCAGCAATTCCTTCATCTTGCCGTTGCCATCCGCTTCTTTTCCACCAAAGAAATACACAAATTTCGGCATTTTCGGAGAGTCCCCTAATAACTCGAATGTATGAAAGCGACCCACGATGAATCGCCATTTTTATAAAATTACTCGTATAATAGTTTATAAGTGCTTGACAAACTTGGCCATGATAATCTTCTCAGATTCCACGGGAATACCTCCAACGATTTAAAAATTAGAAAATTCGAGTTAAAAACCTCTCCAATTCGAGGTGATAAGTAAAAAGAAAAATGAAAATGACTAAGTTTTAGATAGTAAAAGTTCGAAATAATCGGTCGACTGTATCGCTATTAATAGCTAACAGACTTTTAAAATCCCCTTATGAATCAGCTTCCCGACGTTGTTTTCCAATCACTGCTAAAGCTTATACCGTTATATTCTTAAATCAATAATCCTACTTTAGGCGACTCGCTCTGCAGATAAAGAATCCGTTATTTGCTCATTTTTATTAACGAAGGTTCCTAAATTACCTGAGTCAATTCCTTGAGAATTGAAAGGAGGAACAGAACTCGGGCGAAACCACCAACGATTCAGCCCACGAACATGGATCGGATATTTCTTAACGAACCATTGATACATCTCTTCGAGCGTTTCTTGGAGTGGTCGGGGTTGGTAATTCAACTCCCTTGTCGCTTTTTCAGAATTTACATACCAGTAATAACGATTGAGACGAGCATGCCCGACAGCAGG